>JBGUEF010000413.1:0-3175 GCA_041821485.1 Deltaproteobacteria bacterium | reverse complement strand
CCTCGGCGGCGAGCTCGAGCGCTGCGTCCGCATGTCCTTGTTGAAGGCCGACGATTCGCGCGCGCGCGATCTTCGTGGCCGCCGTCTCCTCGCTGAGATGGTCGAGACCAGCGAGTGCGGCGTCCGGACTCTCGGTGTGTGCCGTGATGCGCGCGAGCAGAGCTGCTGGTTCCGGCGCGCCGGGCCTAGAGTCGACGGCTTTCTGTGCGTCGGGCAGGGCTTGGGCCCACTGGCCGCGGGCCATGGCGGTGAGCGCTCGCCCATGCAGGAACGCATCGGACTGGTTGGAGTACTTTGCGGGTCTCTCCGCCTCGGCATGCGCCGCCCGGGCGTCTCCTTCGGCGAGGAAGGAGTAGATTCTCGCGATCCGCTGGTCGGGATCGTTCTGCTCGGCTGACTTCGAGAGGAGCGCTTCGGTCTCGAGCAGCTTCTCGTGATCTCCCCCGAGCGCCGCCGTTGCCAAGAGGCGCATCCGAACCGAGTCGTTCGGATCATCCCGAAGAAGGTTCAGCGCGTTGTCGATGGTGTCTGGGCTTCCGTCGTTGATGACTTCGTCGAGCGCCGAGGCCAAACGCGCGGCATGGATCCATCCGAGGACCAGATGCACGATGAAGAAGAAGATCAGCGCTGCGATGCCCGCAGCGATGAACCGGCGGATGCGCCGCTTGAGCGCCTCTTCTGGCGGCAGTACGATCCTGTCGACCGGTGCGATCGACGGTGTGGCGTCCTCGACCTGAAACAGATCGGACGGTTCTTTACGCGAGCTCGAAACTTTGTCGGCCACCGTGCATCCCTCCCCGACGACGTGCGCCCCTGGCCGCACATTGTCGCGTCAATCGGGGCGGGTGCGCAAGTCTACGGACTATAGGAGAAACGGGATGATGGCCCGCCGGTCTTCCGGATAGTCCCGGAAGTGCTCGCGGTACCAGCGATGGTTGGAAAACGCGCGTGGAACGAGGTTCGTGGCCGTGAACCAGGCGAACACCCAGGCGGGCACCGTCCACGCGGCGAGCGCAAACCCGATCCATTCGACGATTTCGCCGAAGTAGTTGGGGCTGGACAGCCACCGGTAGAGCCCGCCCTGGGGAATCTTGTAGCCGCTTTCCCCGGGCTTTCGGAGGCTCAGGAGGATCGCGTCGGATTGCCGGTTGATCGCGTAGCCAGTCGCGAAGACGATGACTCCGAGGATGAATCGCGGGTCCGTCAGCCAGTCGGTGCTGAGCAGGTGAGGCGCGAGGGCGGTGATCGCAAATGCGTTGGTCGAGCCATTGGCGGTGTTGAAGGCAAAGGCCAGTAGCCCCGTGACGAGCGGCTTCTGCTTGTGGCCGCCGCGCATCCGGAACGGGTAGATGAACGACCGGTACAGGTAGTGAAACATGTACATGCCGAGAAGGATCAGCGGGACAGGCTTGAACGCGTTGTCCGACATGAAATAGACGACCGCGAACGAAATCGGAGATGGCGCCTCCATGATCACCCACAGTGCGGTGGCGTTCAGAGTCGGGCCCCAACCCGGGCGCAGGTGCCGGCCGTAAGGTGCGGAGATGAACATCAAGAGGACAAAGCTAACGATGCCGAGGACGACCACGCCGAGCACGGTCCAGGTGTACATCGGGTGAGTTGTCAGGGACTCGCTGAACGCTTCGGTAATGGGCATGGGCTCTCGCGGCGCGTCTCGGTTCGGCTTAGACTCGCGGGGTGGCCCCTAATTGGTTCATCGCGTTCCCGATGCAAGTGGATGGGTTGCGGCTCCATCCGGCTCCACCGCCGCGTGTACGTGTTTTTGCTACCTCGGACCTGCACGTGACCCTGGGCTTTCTGGGCTCGGTGCAGGAGTCGGACGCGCGCCGCGCCTGGGAACGGATCGGCGAGTTCCCCTCCTTTCGAACGGTGACGGGATCGTTCAGCGGCGTCGAGCCACTCGGGCATCCGTCCAAGCCTTCGGCGCTCTGCGCCATGGTCGATGACGGGCGCGAGCCGCTCGCTGGGATGATCACCGAGGCCAGGCAGACCTTGCTGTCCGCGGCAGGCGCACCCGAAGACACCCGGCCACCGCTTCCACACATGACCTTGGCGCGCATCCAACGCCGGGCCAAAGCGGCCGAACGTAGGCAAGCACTTCGATGGGCGGACACGATCGATCTCCGCGCCGTGACGTTCACGGCGCCGTCGGTCGCGCTCTACACATGGGCGGACGATCGCCAAGAGCGGCTCTTTCAGATCGTCGAGCGGCACGTCTTCGGCTCGTGAGCCGCACGTAGACCACCCAATCACCACCCAATCGGGCCATGCACCCGGCTGATTTGTGTGGTGCCTCGCCCGCCCGGCCGACTGGGTTTTGTCAGAACGTAGATTTTCTCATGCAAATCGAGTTCAATGCAGCTCGTAGGCAAACCGCTCAATGTGGAAGAAGGCAGTCTTTGGAACGGTTTCGGCAGGCTTCGTCGGCTATGTCGTTTGGGTTTCGTGTTTCAGCCCCGCTCGTCACCAGGTCGAGTGGGATGTTGCCACTCGCGTCACTGCCGTTCTCGAACGCACGGGGTTTTCAAAGGTCGTCCCGGTGGTGGACGGGCGAGACGTCGAGCTTCGCGGCGAGGTGCCGTCCGTGTCGGAGGCGCAGCGTGCGGATCGAATCGTAAGCATGGTCCGGGGGGTACGCGTCGTGCACGCGAACATGCTCGTTGCGGGCGATGAAGGCCTTGGGGGAGGTGAGACGTGACGTATCTCGTGCTGCAGATGATCGGCGCTTTGCTGATCGCCGCGGTGTTTGGCGGCGTGCTGTTGTGGCTGGGGCAGGTTCTTTGGGGGCGCCTCGTTGCGCCCGTGCGTGCCAAGACCCTCGCATACGAGCTTGAAGAGGCGCGCGCCGACATCATCACCCAGGAGCAGCGCATCCAAGGGCTCCACAAAGAGCTCAGCGCTTCGAGCGAGCAACTCGAAGCACTCCACCGCGCGAAGCGGCAGCTCACCGCGACCTTGGATGCCCGCAACCGCTCGTTGAAAGAGGCGGGCGAGCGACTGTCGGCGATCGACCTCGAGGCACATCCGACTTCACGCGAGTCCGCCGAAGATCTGAGGCGCGAGCTTCGTATCGCTGTCGAGGAGCGTGACGAATCGCGGGCCGCCCTGCGGCAAGCGGAGACCCGGGGTGAGCGCCTGCGGACCGAGCTCGAGG
>JBGUEF010000412.1:0-3186 GCA_041821485.1 Deltaproteobacteria bacterium | reverse complement strand
CAGCATGCGCGCGAAGTGCATTCCGATGCACTTGTGGGCGCCTCCACCAAAGGGGATCCACATGAAGTTGTGCTTGCGGTGCTCGCTCACCTCTTCGGAGAAGCGCGATGGATTGAAGGTGTTGGGGTCCTGCCACCAGTCTTCCAGGCGATGGATATAGGTGCTGGGGATGCAGATCATGGTATCCGCCGGGACTCGGAAGCCGCCGATCTCGCATTCGCGAATTGAGCGACGAAGGAACATCGGCACGGGCGGATGCATGCGAATCGTTTCGTAGAAGACGGCGATTACTCCGTTCATCGCCTGAAAAACGGTTTCGAAGCTGAGCTCGCTAGGCCACTGCTGCACTTCGGCGGCGAGCTCTGATTGCAAGGGCTGGTCGTTGGCGAGGTAGTAGGCCGCCATGGTGGACGCGCTCGTCGTCGTGTCGTGGGCAGCCAACATCAGGAAGACCATGTGATCGGCGATGTCCTCGTCCGTGTAGTACTCGCCGTCTTCCGTCTTCTCCTTACAGAAGTGAGCAAACACGTCTTGATCGTCCGAGGCGCGCTTTTTCTCGATGAGCTCCATGAAGAAGCGTTTCAAGTAGCGGCGACCTTCCAGACCGCGATGATACTGAAACCCCGGGACGTCGAGTCGCACGATTCCGAGCGCTCCCTCCATCATGTCGGTGAACGCGCGGTTGATCTTCGGGATCGTGCTCTCGGAATCGTCGACCCAGCAGAACACCTCGAACGCGATGTCCAGCAACAAGCGTTTCACTTCCTCGTAGAACAAGATGCTGTCCTGCGCCGCCCAACGCTCCACCGTTCTCTCGACGATGGCCTGAATCCTCGTGGCGTACGCGCGCATCGCAGGGGGCTTGAACGAGCTCTGCATGATGCCCCGGTGGATGCGGTGCTCGTCGAAGTCGCGCATGACGAGGCCACCCTGAAAGAAGTCAGCCATCACCGACTGCCAACCCATCTTGGTCGAGAAGTTCTTTTCCCGATCCAACATCACACGTTGGACGTGGTCTGGGTGCAAGAGCAGGATGCACTTGTTGCCGGTGATTGAAACGCGGCTGACAGGGCCGTACTGTCGATAGTGGCGATCGAACAGCCCCTGCGGATCACGAAACATGTCCAAGGTCTTGCCGACGAACGGCCAGCCATACTCTCCGCGCATGTGGCTCAGGTCCCGATTGGCGGGTCGCTCATCGTAGGGAAGCTCGCGAATTTCGCTCATGCAGCCAAGTATACACTTTGTAAACTTGGTTTACCAGTGCTCTGAGGCCAGTTTCGCGTCGGAGGCGCCTTTCGCTAACACGGTCGCGGGAAGGTCGTGGGGCTCAAATCGGGCAGCTCGCCTCGTGATCAACTTCCCGTCGAGTTGAACCGGGCCGAAGCCGACAGGACTGGCCAGGCCCGTTCCGATGCGCGGTTCTCTTCTTTGACGAGCCGTGAGCAGACGCGCCTCTCCAACCGTGGGCACGACATAGGCGAGACTGTCCCCGACCGAGGCGCCAACGACGACCCCCTGTTGCACCAGCATGACCAGCGCGCTGGTTTCGCCGGCTTCCCGGTCGGTCAACACGACCTGGTCAATCGCCTCTAGCACCATCACCCAGTCCCGAGGGTCCTGAGGGAGGGAGCCGTTGCGGAAGCATCGCGCCAGCTCGTCGACGGTGCGAGCCGCCGCGGTTTGCGCGGCCTGGCTCGCGTCCGTGCCGTCGGCGAGGGCGATGAGGGTTCGATGAGCGTCCCTCAACACCGAGAGCCGATCGTGGCTCGTGTCATGGGCGGGTCGTTGCGATTCGCTGATCTCTAGTTTCATGAGCCCCCCGGCTGCTTACTCATATTGTTTGCAACGGTCCTCCGTTACACATTATTCCAAGACGATGGCCGAACACGCGACCCTGCGCGGGGTCCTCAAGCGCAAGCCCGTCGTCGCCTGGGCGTTCTACGACTGGGCGAACTCCGCGTTTGCGACGACGATCATGGCGGGGCTCTTTCCTGTCTTTTACAGCGCGATCACGCAGGACCTCAGCACGGCGGACTCCCAGTTCTGGTTCAACGTGACACTGGCGGCGGCCAGTGTCCTCATCGCCGTGTCCGCTCCGATTCTAGGCGCCGTTGCGGACCGCGGTGGAGCACGCAAGAAGTTCCTCGTCTTCTTCGCTAGCATCGGCATTCTCATGACTGCGGGGCTCGCCTGGGTTCACGCCGGCTACTGGTGGATGGGGCTCGTGCTTTACGGGCTAGGGACGGTCGGCTTCTCGGGCGCCAACGTGTTTTACGACTCCATGCTGGTCGACGTGGCCGAGGAAGACGAGCTCGACCTGGTCTCGGCGCTCGGATACTCGGCTGGCTACATCGGTGGTGGCCTGCTGTTCGCGCTGAACGTGCTCATGGTGCAGAAGCCGGAGTGGTTTGGGTTCGAGAGCGCAGGCAGTGCGGTCAAAGCATCGTTCCTGAGCGTATCGGTCTGGTGGGCGCTGTTCACCATACCCCTGTTGCGGCACGTCCCCGAAGCTCCGACCGAAAATAAGGCCGGGCCTCTCGAGTCTGTGCGCGCCGGCCTCCGGCAGTTAGCCGACACGCTCAAGGAGATTCGAAGCTTCAAGGTCTTGGTGCTCTTCCTCGTGGCGTACTGGATCTACATCGATGGCGTGAACACGGTGATCAAGACGGCCGTGTTCTTCGGCGACCGGGTGCTCGGCCTCGAGCAATCAGCGCTCATCACCGCGTTGCTCCTGACACAGTTCGTCGCGTTTCCTGCGGCGCTGGCGTTCGGCGCGCTCGGGCAACGGATCGGTCCGAAACCCGCGATTTTGATGGGCATCGTGGTCTACCTTGCGGCGCTCGTGTACGCCTGGCGCTTCCTGCAAGACGAGGGCGACTTCTACGTGCTCGCGGTCGCCATCGGTCTCGTGCAGGGCGGCGTGCAAAGCCTTTCGCGCTCCCTGTACGCGCGTCTCGTCCCGCCCTCCAAGACCGCCGAGTTCTTCGGGTTCTTCAACATGGTCGGGAAGTTCGCGACGATCTTCGGCCCACTGTTGATCGCGTTCACGCCGAAGCTGATCCCGGGTGCCTCTGATCGCGATGGAATCCTATCGTTGACGCTGTTGTTCCTCGTCGGCGGCTTCCTGCTGAGCCGCGTCCAGGTGGCCGAGGGCGTCGAAGCAGCTCGGCTGAGCGAGTGAGT
>JBGUEF010000411.1:2896-3189 GCA_041821485.1 Deltaproteobacteria bacterium | reverse complement strand
GCCCTTCTTCCAGAGTTTCTGGCGCGACCGGCTGTAGAAGTGGGCAAGCCCAGTGCTCAGCGTCCGCTGGATCGCGGTCTCGTCCGCGTACGCCATCATCCGTACCTCACCCGTCTCGGCATCCTGCGCGATGACGGCGACGAGGCCTTGGGGATTGTAGTTGAGCGCGGCTAGGGACATGGGCGTGGAGTACGCCAGGATCAGGGCTATCGCAACTGTGCCAGCGCCAGCGCCGGCGTTCCGCGTCTAGTGCCTAATCCCCATTAGGGCTTCCAGCGTATCCCTGAGCCCTG
>JBGUEF010000411.1:0-2886 GCA_041821485.1 Deltaproteobacteria bacterium | reverse complement strand
AGTGCCAGCGCCAGTGCCAGTGCCAGTGCCAGTGCCAGTGCCAGTGCCAGTGCCAGTGCCAGTGGCCGGGACCGTGTCGGCGTCCTTGGCGGAGGTTTAGTGCCTAATCCCCATTAGGGCTTCCAGCGTATCCCTGAGCCCTGTCAGGTCGGACGGACTCACACGAGCCGAAGCCCCTGCTTCCAGCGCCGCCTGTTTGTCGGCTTCGCCAGCTGCGAGCAAGACCGCGCGGACGTGTTGGGTGTTGCTGCCGCGTTTGAGCGCCCCGATAATTTCCGCGCCGGAGAGGTGACCGACTTTGGCGCCTAGCACGACGGCGTCCGGAGGTTGCTCGCCGATTTGAAGCAAGCCTGTGAGCGGCTCGGGGTAGTCGACGACTTCGAATGCCGTTCGCAGTGTGGCTAGAACTCGGTCCTTGCCGCGCATCCCATCGACGAAGAGAGCGACCCGTGGGCGATCCGCTTCGAGCTCTTCGGGGATCGGGTAGCCATACTTGCGCAGGAAATCGAGTACGTGCGGGCGGCGGAAACGGAGATGGCGTCCGGGGGTTCGGAAGTGGGAAATCTGACCGCGGTCGGCCCAGTTGTGGATGGTCTTCAGATCGACCTGGCAGAAGCGCGCGATCTGCGAAGCGGTGAAGAGACCCTCGGACTTTTGCGCGTCGGCCACCATCCCTCATGGGTAGCGGCTCGGTTCCCGCCGACACAAGGAATAACCCGAAAAATCTGGAAAAAATGTAGCCTAGCGAACAGGCTAGGGGGCGTCGCGCCAGGCACCGTCGTCAAACACCATCCGCGTCGCACCAGGCAGTACCACTTCGCTTTCGGGGTGCTCCGGGTCCCCGGGCAGAGCGAGGAACCAACCGTCGTCTCCAGTAACGAGTCGTGGACGAACCAGCGGCGGTTTCCGCGAAAGCGCGTCGGCGATCACCGACTTCGCGTCCTCGAACTGCGCTAGCCATTGCAAGGTGCGCACAGTCGGGGGCGCCAACTTGATTCGGCCGGCATACATGTCGTCGATGGCGCCGGCGGGGCGAAGCCAAGTCGCGGATGTCGTTTCGGTGCCGTCATGAGATGCGGTTTGGTCTTCGGGCAGTACGGCGACGTAGAAGCGCGTGTCGAAACGGCGGCTTTCCATCTTGGGAGTGATCCAGCGCGCGTATGGGGTGAGCGCCATGGACTGGATCTTCATGTCGAGATCGGTAGCGAGCGCCGAAAACGAAGCGCCGCCGTGGAGTCGCTCGCGGGCTGCCACTAGGTCCGCACCCGACGCGGTGCTCGCCAACAGCACGCCGGCTTCTTCGAATGTTTCTCGGACTGCTGCGACCAGCAAACCCAATCCGACCTCAGGGTCGGACTCGCCGAGCCGCTCCGTGATCTCTTCGGTCGGCCGGTCGACCCTGGCGCGCCAGCTAGGTTCCGCGTCGCTTGGGTCGACCTTCCCACCCGGAAACACGTGCGCGCCTCCCATGAAGCCGCTCCGATGGTGCCGGCAGAGCAGGAAAGTCTCTAGGCCCTGGTCTGCTTCACGCAGAACGATCACCGTCGACGCGTCTTTGATGGGCTTGTCGGGCGTATCGCCGCTCATGAGCCGCGGGATACCAGCACATGAGTAGTCGACACTCCGATCGCATTGGCGATGCGCGCCAGCGTCTCGAGTGAAGGCGTGTGCCGCCCAGCCTCGACCCGCGCGATGTTTGGACGATGAATGCCGGTGCGACGGGCGAGCTCTGCCTGCGTGAGTCCGGCAGCAAGCCGGAGCTCACGAAGGCGCGCGCCGAGTTTCTCGCCATCGATCGCGATGTCTTCCTGTCCGTTGATCATCTCGGCGGCCGCATGCATCGATTCGATCGTGAGTTGGCAGACGGCGCCGCTCTCCAAGAGAAGGGTGGCTTTGATTGCGCCCGGATCAATCGTGATGCTCGCGATGTCGGACCCGTCGTCCGATGCGTCGAGCGGCCGGCGATGAAGCGAAGATGCGCCGTCGCCGAGGATGACGAGGACTTCGTCGCCGCACGGAGACACTGTCACGAACTCGAAACGAAGATGCCGCTGTTGATCGGCGCGTCGGACAATCGCGGCTGCCACCTGGGCAACATCTCGGTCTCCACTCGTGACCAGGCCGTGACAAAGCTCGGTGATGATGTCCTCGAGCGTGTCGCGATCACGATCGACGTGAGCGATCGGCAATGCGCCGGACGCGCGCACGAAGCCGATCGTCGAGAGCAGATCATCTGCGTCGAATTGTGCGCCATCGATATCCACGATGACGGCGAGCTGACCATCGACCGAATTCGCGAGGTCGCTGGGCGCGACAACCTTCGCTTCGATGTCGTGCTTCGCCAGCGCTTGGCGCCACTGCTCCACGACCTGGTCGCGTTCTGTCAACAATGTCACGCTTGGCGTCATCACTCCTCCGAGTACGGTAACGATGAGGTTTACACGCCCGCGTCGTGAACCTCAACAAGGGATTGACCGGAAACGACGGCATGATTTTTGTCCAGCACTTTCCGAAACCGCTCGTGGTTGACACCCGACTGACGCTTTGCTACCCACGTTCGCCTTCCTACCGGGTGGCCGCTCTTGGTTCAGTTAAGGGGAACCACCGATGTTCAAGTCGACCTGCGTTTTCTCGGGCAACTCCAATCCGGCTCTAGCCGAAAAGATCGCCCACTACCTGGAATTGCCCGTAGCCCGTGCGCGTGTGACGCGTTTTTCGGATGGCGAGGTGTTCGCCGAGATCAAGGAAAACGTCCGCGGCGTGGATGTGTACGTCATCCAATCGACGTGTGCGCCCGTCAACGACAACTTGATGGAGCTCTTGGTGATGATCGACGCGCTGAAACGCGCATCCGCTGGTTCGATTACCGCGGTCGTCCCCTATTAC
>JBGUEF010000410.1:0-3190 GCA_041821485.1 Deltaproteobacteria bacterium | reverse complement strand
CTGACGATCGACGCAAGCTGGGTAGGCCAGATCCTGCAGTATGGTTTCACGACCAATGCAACGAACTTCGAACCTTCCGGCAACTTCTACGACAACGTGGTTCTCACCACCGAATAGGCCGTAAGGCACCCGCTGGCGAGTCAGCGCACTAATCTGTATAGGCACCGCGGATGTACAGTGGTGCGCGAGCACCTATGCGTTACACGATCAGAGTCGCGCTCACGGTCGCGCTAGGCGGCTTCCTGATGGGCTTCGACGCGTCGGTGATTTCGGGCGTGGTGACCTTCATCGAGCCGGAGTTCAATCTCAGCAAGATCGAGCTGGGCTGGTCTGTCGCCTCGCTGACGCTCACGGCGACCTTGGCCATGATGGTGTCGGGCCCGCTTAGCGATCGCCTGGGGCGGCGCCCGGTCCTCAAGATTGCGGCCGTGCTGTTTGCAATCTCGGCAGTGGCGTCTGCGGTGGCGCCCAGTTTCCTGACCTTGGTCGCCGCGCGCATGCTTGGTGGCTTCGGGGTCGGCGCCGCACTGATCATTGCGCCGATGTACATCGCGGAGATTGCGCCGGCCGCGATGCGTGGCCGCATGGTGTCGTTCAACCAGCTCAATATCGTGATCGGCATATCCGCCGCATTCTTCACCAATTACCTGATTCTTCGCTTCGGGCGGTCGGACCTTGCATGGGCGGAAGCACTTCGCCTCGGCGATTGGAACTGGCGCTGGATGCTCGGCGTCGAGGCGCTGCCGGCAATCTTCTATTTCCTCGCTTTGTTCGCGGTGCCCGAGAGCCCTCGCTGGCTGCTAATGAACGGCCAGGACGATGACGCGCGGCGCGTGCTCGAAAAGGTGAGTGACAGCGTCCAGGCGCAGGCGGACATCAGGGCCGTGAAAGCATCGCTGCACGCCGAGCAAAATACCGAACGTGCCGCACTGCGTGAGCTGTTCCGACCCGCGATGAGACTGGTTCTCGTCATTGGTATCTCGGTTGCGATCCTGCAGCAGATTACCGGAATCAACTCCGTGTTCTTCTATGCGCCGATGATATTCGAGCAGTCCGGCGTTGGCACGGATGCGTCCTTCATGCAGGCCGTGCTGGTAGGCCTCGTGAACCTGGTTTTCACAGTTCTCGCGATACTGTTCATTGATCGTCTCGGCCGGCGTCCGCTGCTAGGCGTCGGACTAGCCGGTATCGCGGTGTGCATGCTGCTCCTGTCGTACGGTTTTGGTTCCGCTACCTACACGCTCACGAGCGACGCGGTCGCCGCGCTGCCACCGGAGATCAGCAGGGACGCGCTCCAGCCAATGCTCGATCAGACGTACGACAGCGACGTGGACTTCCGACAAGCCGTAGTGGCCGCCGTTGGCAGCGAGACATTCCAGAACCATCAGTCGGCCCTCGTCAGCGCGGCAATCGACATGAACCCGAAGATCATCCTCGTCGGCATCCTAGGTTTCGTCGCGAGCTTTGCAATTTCTCTCGGTCCGGTGATGTGGGTTCTGTTCTCGGAGCTCTTTCCGAACCGGGTTCGCGGGCTTGCGATATCCTTCGTCGGGCTCATCAACTCCGCTGTCAGCTTTTGCGTGCAGCTCATCTTTCCCTGGGAGCTGCAGAAGCTCGGCAACAGTGTCACGTTCCTGATCTACGGACTGTTCGCGATTGTCGGCCTCATCATCGTGATGCGCCTGTTGCCGGAGACGAAGGGCAAGAGCCTCGAGGAGCTCGAAGCCGAATTGGTGGGCCACTAAGTAAGCTGCTCTGGCACCCTTACTTCCGGACGAAGCGGATGCTGTCGAGGTAAATGGTAGCATCTGGTCTCCGCCCGCTGAGGGTCACGACGAAGCCCGTCTTGATGCTCGACAGGTCGAGCTTCTTCAGGCGAATGCGGTAGCGCTGCCAATCCTTCTTGAGGCGAATGTCCTCGACCGTGGTCTTGGCTGAATCGGGGTGCGCCTTGTCCTGGCCGAGGAGACCCACAGCGATGTTGATCTTTTCGACGCCGAATTCTCCGCGGGCCCACAGCTCCAGGTGTGTCGCACCGCTGAGATCGTAGCCGCCTTCCTGGTCGCCCCAGTTGTTGGCGGGGTGCTGCCAGGCGACGCCGACCCAGGTGCCGACCTCGCCGACGAAGTGCATCTTGATGCAGGCTTTGCCTTCATGGGGGTTGCCTGCGTGGTCGCCGTCCAGGGTTAGCAAGTCGGTCGAGCCCATCCACCCCGAGGGGGCCCAGGGCATGCCCTCGAAACCGTCCTGGTAGACGTAAAACGGCATGGGCGTTCGAACCTGACCTTTCACTAGAAGCGGCACGTTCGCCGTCGCCGCACGGCCCGCCGCATCATAGGCGTAGAGGAACAGCCGATACGGCCCCGGATCCCTGGGCATGCGCAGCCGTGCGCCATTGGCGCGACCCTCGAGGACCGCGCCCTCGACCTCGGGCGGCACGGGCCGGAAGTCGCCCCCGGTCGCGTATTCACCGGACTCACGGCGGAGCACCCAACGCACGTGAATCGCAGCATCTTCGGGATCGGCAATGACGGCACGCACGCGTACCTCGTCACCCGGGTCCAACTGCGATTCACCCTCGATGACCAACGGCTCCACCGTGGGCGCAAGGTTCGTCGGGGGGCTACCAGACCAGAGCTCGGTCATGACATCGACCGCGCCGAGCCGGGCGCCGTCCGCGAGGAACATACCGTACCAGGTCGGGGTGGCCTCCATCTTGAAGCCCCAGTTGAAGACGTACGAACCGAGGGCGAGACCCGGCGCGCCGATTACGCCGCTCTCGTAGCTGCGCCGGTAAAACGCGGCTTTGTCCGTACTCGTTGGCTCACTGGGCGCGCCCCAGTCGTTCTTGGGGATCTCCCACACGCCCAGCGGTCCGAACTCGGTGAGCACATAGGGCTTGGTCGCGCCGCCGGCGCGGTAGCGCTCGGCCACCGACGGTGCACCGCCGTAAGTATTGATGCCATGAATGTCGATCGCCGGGCAGAGCTTCTGCACGCCGTCGATGCGTCCGCCACCGAGCTCGGCCGTGACGGTCATCGTCGGGTGGAACGGGTCGAGCTTCTTCACCATCGCGGCGATGTCGTTGACCGCCTTCCAGATGGCCGGATTGTCGCCTTCGCCGAAGCCCTCCATCTCGTTACCGATGCCCCAAAGGAGGACCGCCGGATGATCCTTGTAGCGGAGCACG
>JBGUEF010000409.1:0-3200 GCA_041821485.1 Deltaproteobacteria bacterium | reverse complement strand
TTCGTCCGCGCTCCGATAGTAGCCGTCCGCCATCCCGAGCACTTCGTCCACTACCAAGCTCACTGCCTGTGGGTCGGCTTCTCCTTGGATGAGATCATTGGAGTCAACCCCGTACGCGCGAAGCCGCTCGGCCGGCAGGTATACTCGCGACGCTTGCGCATCTTCGAGCACGTCGCGTGAGATGTTGGTCAGCTGCATCGCAATCCCGAGGTCGATCGCATGACGCCACGCGCGCGGATCGCGGACCCCGAGCACGGAGCACATCATCAAGCCGACGGTGCCCGCCACACGGTAGCAGTACCGCACTAGCTCCCGGTCGGACTGAAGTCGCACGACGCCAAGATCCGACGTCATTCCATTGAGCAGCTCGCCGACGACGTTGAAATCGATGCCGCACTGGAGACAAAGCTCCCGAAACCAGAGGTGGCTCTCTGGCCAGAGCGACTCGCCGTCCGGCTCCGCTGCGAGCGCCGCGCGCATTTTGTCGAGGTCTTGCCGTGCCTCAGGCGTCACCCACTCGGCGTCGGCGAGATCATCCACCGCTCGGCAGAACGCGTAAAGGGCAACGACCCTTTGGCGCTGCGCGCGGCTAAGGAAGGCAGCTGCCCACCGGAAGGACCGCGCGCGGAATGCCAAGACCTGCCAGTGTGCGATCTCACGCGCCTGCTCTTCGTTCGAGCTCATGCCGTCACCGCCTCTGCTACGGAGACCAACCGGCTCTGGCTCTCGGGCCGAGGCACGACCCTCTCGAGCACTTTGGCCGAAGACAAGACGCCGGGAAGGCCAGCCCCAGGGTGGACCCCGGCACCGACGAAGTAGAGGCCCGCAACGTCTTCGGATGCATTGTGGAAACGGAAGTAAGCCGATTGGCGCAAGGTGGGTTCGAGACCGAACGCCGCACCTTGGTATGAACGAAGCTCATCCTCGAAGTAGGTCGGATCGACGTGGAACTGCGTGACGAGATTGTCGCGAAGCCCGGGAAGGTGATGCGCATCGAGGGCGTCCAGGATCCGGTCCATATAGCGAGGGCCCTCGATTGCCCAATCGAGACCGCTCTCTTGATTGGGAACGGGAGACAGAACGTAGAAGCTCTCTCCACCCGGAGGCGCCAAGCTCGGATCGGTGCGCGTCGGGGCGTGAAGGTAGAGAGAGAAGTCCTCGGCAAGCGTCTTGCGGTCGAAGACGTCGGTCAAGAGCTCGCGGTACCTTGGGCCAAGGAGGATCGAGTGGTGTGCGAGGTCGGGGTACGTTGTTTTCGTCCCGAAGTAACCGACGAAGAGGCTCATTGAATAGCGCTTGCGAGCAACTGAAGCGTCGGAATGCTTTCGTCGCGCCGAGGCGTCGATCAGCTTCGTGTAGACCATGGCCGGATCTGCATTCGAAACGACGATATCGGACTCGAGGAAGGTTCCGTCTCCGAGTAGCACGCCTTTCGCCCGACCGTTCGCGACCTCGATGCGCTCCACGGGTGCGTTGAGTCGAACGTCCACGCCAACTTCGCCCAGCAGGCGAGTCAGCCCGCGAACGATGGCCGTGGTTCCGCCCATGGCGAAGTGGATTCCCCACTTCCGTTCGAGCCAGTGGATCAACAGGTAGATCGCGGGCGCTCGAAAGGGATTACCGCCGATGAGCAATGGCTGGAACGTGAACACCTGCCGTAGAGCGTCGTCTTTGATGTAGTGGGACACGAGGCCGTAGAGGCTCTTGTAGGCGCGCAGCCGTACAAGTTCCGGGACGATTCGCATCATATCCCCGAAGCGCGAGAAGTCCGCGTCGACGAGCTGGGTGTATCCGACGTCGAAGATTCGCTTCGAGTGCTCGACGAGCTGTTTGTAGCCCTCGACGTCGTTCGGGTTGAACTCGGCGATCTGCGCGAAGAGGCGCTCGTCGTCACCCACGTAATCGAACGCCCGGCCATCCGGGAACACGACACGGTAAAAGGGGTCGACGGGGACGAGGTCGAAGTAGTCTCGTCGGTCTTTGCCGAAAAGCTCGAACAGCTCGTCGAAGAGGTGGGGAGCGGTGATGACCGTCGGGCCGGCGTCGAAGTGAAAGCCCTCGCGTTCGAACGCTCGAGCCCGGCCACCAGGCTGATTGCCCGCCTCGACGACGGTGACGCGATGGCCCATGGCCTGCAGACGAGCCGCGGCAGCAAGGCCTCCAAAGCCTGCGCCAATGACGATGGCTTGCTTAGCCATGATGTGCCCCTTTCACGTCGTCCAGCGGGGCAAGCACGCGCTCAATGAGCTCGCGCGCGACCGCTTCGAGATCGGTCGAGGCGCTGAGTGGGCCCGAGGCCAACAGCTCGGAAGCCAGTGTCTGAATCCGCTCGAGCAACTGCTGTGCGGCGCCACCTGCAATGAACCGAGCGATCAATCGGTCGACGTCCTCCTGAGACGTTCCCTCGCGTGGCTTGGCGAGGACCTCGAAGACCTCTTCGGCGTCTTGTGGATGGAGATCGAGATGGGTCAAGACCACCGCACTCAGCCGCCCCTGGTAGATGTCGCTGCCGCGCCCACGGCGACCCTTGGCGTCGAAGAGGTCGAGCAGGTCGTCCTGGAGCTGATAGAGGACGCCGATCGAGTTGAAGGTCTGCGCCAAACGGTTTGCTTGCTCGATTTCGAGCCCAGCAATCTGCGCAGCGCCGCGGACCGGAAGCGCAAATAGGGTGCCCGTCTTGCCAGACACCGCGCCGAAATACTCGCCCCACCCTTTGTCGGGAGAACCAGTCAATGCGAGCTCGCGAATCTGCCCGCGCGCTGTGCTCTCCGCGTACTCCGCCAGAATCTGCACCAATGCGGCCTGCACCTCTGCGGGATAGCTGCGGAGCGCGCGGAACGGAAGCATCAGCAGTAGATCACCGGTATTGATCGCCTGGGCCGAGCCGTAGCGAGCCCATAGTGCAGGCTTGCCGCGCCGCGTGCGGTCGCCATCCTGAATGTCGTCGTGAACGAGCGACGCATTGTGGAGAAGCTCAACAGCGGCGGCCCAGTCGACGGCATCCTCCGCGCGGCCGCCCAGTGCTTGACACGCCGCGATTGCGAGCCGGGCGCGCAGTCGTTTGCCGCCGGAATCGAGATGCTCGTGGACCATCCGTGCCCCGGGGTCTCGAGCGCGGTCCCCAGCAAGTTCCGTCATACGGGACTCGACCATCGCGAGTAGATCGCCCTGGTCCAGGAGGGCGGAGACCAAAGCTCGGG
>JBGUEF010000408.1:0-3204 GCA_041821485.1 Deltaproteobacteria bacterium | reverse complement strand
TGGATCGCGCTCAGGGAGTCTTTGTCGAGCTGATCGAGATGGGGAACCTTGAGCGCAATGGGGATCCCTTCGATCGTGTCATAGGCCTCATAGACGGTCGCAAACGCCCCGGCCCCAATGCGGCGCCGGATGCGGTACTTGCCGAGCATCCGCCGAGCTTTGAGGGTGGAGTTCGGGCGCGAGGTGCTCGTGACTTGAAGAACGTGCGGTTTCATGGGTTCGAGGCTCAGAACGTCTTACGGATTGCCTCGAGGAGCGCAACCCCTTCAGGCCCCATCTCTTTTGCAACGCGATCAGGCACACCTTTTTGCGCCGCCTTGAAGGGCGCCAGCTCTTCCGGCGACGGATCGTAGATGTCGTACCCGTACCGCTTCAGGTTCTTGAGCAGCACGGGCTCGATCTTCCGAACCTGATTTCGGCCCCAGATGGTGAGGTCGTGGGGCATGTTCGTGATGACTTCCTGGATGTCTTTCGGAAGCGTTTCAAACCATTTCTTCGAGTAGACGAGGACCGCAGGTTGGTAGCAGTGGCGACTGAGGAAGATGTTGCGTTCTCCCTCCTTGAGCCCCTGGTACCAGCTCGCGGCCATCGCGAAGAGCGGGGTGTTGTCGAACCCGTCGACGACCCCCGTCTGCACGCTCATGAGCGTGTTGCCATTGTCGATGGGAACGGGCGTCGCGCCGAATGCTTCGTAGGTTGCGACATGCACCATCGACTCTTGTGAACGGAAGCGTATGCCCTTCATGTCGCTGAGCTTGCGAATCTTCTGGCCACTGAAGTACGAACGGTATCCGTTCTCCGCCCAGATTCCGAAGATCAGCCCGCGCTTCGAAAGGACCTTCTTGACCTGCGCAATGACCTCAGCATCGTCGAGCGCTTTGTCGGCCTTTGCGAAGCTGTCGAACACGTACGGCGCCTCGATGACGTTGACCTCGCGAACGATCGAGCTCATCCCGCCGACCGAGCCGGCAAACGCCTGCATGCTCCCCATCTGAACGCGGCGCGCCAAGGAGCGCTCGTTCCCGCGTCCGAGCCGGAGCTTCACTTTCAAGCGACCACCGGTTTTCTCCTGGGCCTCAGCCTTGAACCGCTGGAGCTGTTCGGCCCAGGGGCTTCCTTTTGGAGCGACCGTCCCGACCTCCATGAGAAACTCGGGGTCTTCCGCGACGGCAGGCCCGACGACGGCCAGGGATAGAGCGAGTAAGGCTCCGATGACGAAGACAGATTTTCTCATTAGGGGTCCTTCTAGTCAGTTGGGCGCAGAAAATAAAGGGCCAAAGGCTTCATGCCCGGGCCTCTGGGGACGGGGCGGCTCCAGACTTGTACATGCCGTCGATAATCGCTTTGTACTTGTCGTTGATGACGTTGCGCTTGACCTTCATGGTCGGCGTCAGCTCTCCACCTTCAACACTCAGCATGTGGGGGAGCACCTCGAACTTCTTGATCGTTTGGTACCGGGCCACTTTGCTGTTGCAGTCTGACTCGACCCGGTCGGTCAAGAAGGCGCGGACCTGCTCGTTGCGGGCGACTTCGGCTAGGGGCGCGACCGGCACGCCAGCGGCCTTGCACAGGTCGGGAACCGCCTCTTCTTCGAGGGCCAAGATCGCGCAGAGATAAGGCTGGCGATCACCAACCACGACGGCCTGACCGACTCCCGGAATCCCCTGCAGGTGGTTCTCCATCTCAGCAGGTGCGACGTTCTTGCCCCCTGCGGTAATCAATAGGTCCTTTTTGCGCCCGGTGATGCTGAGAAAACCGTCTTCGTCGACGGCGCCGAGGTCGCCGGTGCACAGCCAGCCGTCGTCGGTATAGAGCGCAGCGCTCTGCTCGGGCATGTACAGGTAGCCAGAGACCATGTTGGGCCCCCGCAGAAGGATCTCGTCGTCGTCCGCGATGCGGATCTCGACGCCCGGCAGTGCCTGCCCCACGGTGCCGAAGCGGGGCATCCCGAGCGGCTGTGCCGTAGCCAGGCCGGTGGTCTCGGTCATGCCGAAGCCCTCGAGAATGGGAACGCCAATCGAGGCAAAGAACTCCAACGTCGAAAGCGAGGCCGGCGCTGCGCCCGAGCCTGCGCCAACGAGGTCATCGAGGCCGATGGCGCTCTTGATCTTGGAAATGACGAGTTTGTTCGCGAGCCGGCGCTGGAACGTGTCGACCTCTTTGCCCGTCTCAACGGACCTCTTCAAGCTCTCGAGCTCGACGCGCCGCGCCCAGGCCGTGAGCTTCGCCTTGACCCCTGTGGCGGTCAGGAGGTTTGCTGTGAGCGCAGCCTCGAACTTTTCCCACACGCGCGGCACGGCGAAGAAGATATTCGGACGTGCGGCAACCAGGTGGTCCTTGATCTTCGCCAAATCGGCACAGAAGTAAGTTTCGTTGGCCGTGTGGAGCCCCATGAAATTGGTCATCATCTGCTCGGCCACATGGCACAACGGCAGGTAGCTGACGTAGCGGCTCGGGTCGATCTCGATGAGCTGCGGATACGTCTCGACTAGGGCCTGCCCCATCGCGCCGATCCCCCGGTGTGTACACATGGCGCCCTTGGGAACGCCCGTCGTCCCCGACGTGTAGATAAGGAGTGCGAGGTCGTCGGGTTGGACGGCAGCCATGCGCCGTTCGAGCTCATCATCGGACGCCGCGCTGCCGCGAGCGATGACGTCGGCAAGTGAGGTGACGATGTCACGCTCGCTGTCGATCGGATCCATCGTGATGATGTGGTCGAGCTCGATCAAACCGCGGTCGAGCGCGGCGAGGTACTTGTCGAGCTGTTCTTGCTTATCGCAGATGGCAACCTTGGCGCGGCAGTGTTTGACGATGTACCCGACCTGGTCGACGGTGTTGGTGACGTAGATCGGCGCAGGGACCGCAGCGGCCGCGCTGATGCCCATTTGGGAGATCACCCAGTCGCGACGGTTGTTGCCAATCAGCGAGACGCCGTCGCCAGGCTGGACACCGAGCGCAATCAGACCCTTTGCAAGGTTGCGTACGGTCTGCCAGTACTCGCCCCAGGTCGTCGAAACCCATGCACCGTCGGGGCCCATCTCTACGAGCGCCTTGTGGTCCGGCCGTTCCGCCGCCAATCGCGCGACAAGTCCCGGTAACGTGATCGGCTCGGTCATGACTGCCTCCACTGAAAGTCCTGACCCTACCGGAATTCCCCTGCCTCGTCTGCAGCGAAAAAGAGCTGGCCACGCTTGCCGTTCGACC
>JBGUEF010000407.1:0-3228 GCA_041821485.1 Deltaproteobacteria bacterium | reverse complement strand
CCGACTACCGCGGGACCCGGCAGTAGCGGCGGCGGGTTACAGCAGCATCTCAATGTCACTACTCCGCCGCTACTGCCGGGCCCGCAGCCTCTGTTGCCCGCATCCTGAGTTGCAGCTAGGGACCACAAATGATGGACAGCACATGGATTGTAGTCGCTCACGAAGCGGGGGCACGGTTCTTCGAGCACCACGGTCGCGGAACGGGACTAGAGCTCGTGGAGGAGATCGAGCACCCGGACGGTCGCGCACGGGATCGGGACATGGCTTCCGACCGCCCTGGCCGTTCCTTTCGCAAGAACAGCGGTGACCCGAGTCGCGCGTCGATGGGCCAGAGCGAAGGCCCGCACGACCGGGCGGTTTCCGACTTCGCGCGAGCCGTGGCCGAGAAACTCAAAGACGCCCGCGTGCAGAATCGATACAAGCGTTTGGTGCTCGTTGCACCGCCCCGGTTCTTGGGTTTGCTGCGGTCGTCCCTCGACGGTCCCACGGCTCAGCTCGTGATGGCCTCGCTCGACAAAGACCTCGCGACAAGCAAGGCGAGCGAGCTCGTGGAGCGCCTCAGCGAGGTGGTTGCACTTTGACGTTGCGCGCGTTGTGGCGGAGTCGACGGTGGTGGGGTTTGCGGGTGGACGTTTCGGGAGTGCCCGAAGTAGCGCACTAATCGCCCCACCCGAGCAACGCCTCCCTTACGAAGCGGTGTCGCGGGCTCGTCGTGTTTCTCGGATGCCAAAGTAGGTTGAGGGAGAAGCCGGGGATCTCGTCGGAGAGTCGGAGTGCGGTGACGTCGGCGCCGGCGATGTCGACGAAACGTTTGGGTAAGGTGGTGACTGCGTCGCTATCGCGCACGGCGTGTAGGGCTGTCCAGAAGCTGGGGACGCGAAGTGCGATGCGGCGCTTCAAGCCGTGCGACTGTAGCTTGCGGTCGACGGAGGAGACTTGGCCGCTGCCCGTGATGACGAGCACGTGATCGAGCTCTGCGAAACGGGAGAGTGAGAGTTTTCGCCGCGACATCGGGTGTCCGCGTCGGACTACGCTGACAAAAGTTTCCGTGAGGAAAGGCCTGACGACGTAGCGGTCGTCGATGCCGGGGACATCGGCGCCGGCAATCGCTAGGTCGAGCTCGCCGCGAAGCGCGTCCTCTTGGGTCGTGGGGCCGAACGGCACGAGCTCTAGATCCATCCGCGGAGCCTGGGGGCGCACGCAGGTGTTCCAGGCCGTGGTGGCGAGCGCTGCGGCGTAGTCGGTGGTCGCCACGACAATGGTGCCGGTTGCGGTCTCGGGCGAAAACGGTTCTGGGTCGCGGAGGACCGCGCGCAAATCGTTGATGGCGACCGAGAGCCGGGGGCGCAGGGACTCGGCAAACGGTGTGCGCACCATCGCCCGCCCGCTGCGGACCAAGAGCGGATCGTCGAACAGGTCACGGAGCGCGTTGAGGGTGCGGCTCATCGCCGGTTGGCTCGTGCTCATGCGGCGGGCGGCGCGGCTGACGTGCGCTTCTTCGAGCAGCCAGTGCAGAGCGAGGACTCGGTCTAGATCGATCGATTCGAGGCTGGGCATCGATGAGATATTATATCGGTAGTAGATACTAAAGATACTATCTATTCATTTCCCGCATGATTTGCCGGGACCCATGATGCTCGGAGGAGGCAAGAACATGACTAGAAGCCGAATCATCACAGCGGTGGCCCTCGTAGCAGTGGGCACTCTCACGACGGGCGCAGTGGCATTCCAACCGCCCGGCGCATCCCGCCAAGCGACTTCCTTTGAACGGGGGCAAGCGTCGACTTGGGACGAGGTGTTTGCGCGCCCGGGACCGATTCACGTGGAGACACTCGACACTGGGATTGTGCACTTTCCGAAGGAGCTGCTTCTGAGCGGCAGCCACCCGGCCATGGAGGGGTTCGAAGACGACGGCTCACCGCTTCGCGTGTTTGCGCATCTCGTCCGCCACGAGCAGCGAGGCGATGTGTTGATCGACACTGGGTTGGACGACGTGTACGCGACTGAGCCGTTGGGACACATGCGCGGCGTCGGTCGGCTCGTGATGGGTTGGTTGGGGTTGCGTTTTTCGCAGAGGCCCGGCCAAGACGTGCACGCGCAACTTCGAAATGCGAACGCAGCGGTGGGGGCGATCTATTTCACGCACCTTCACTCGGACCATGCGACGGCGCTACCGACGTTTGACGAGTCGCTTCCGCTCTACACCGGTGCCGCGGAGCTCGATGACCTGGGGCACAGGCTGAACCACGGACTAGTCGATGATGCGCGGGTGCTCCGCGAGCTCGATTTCTCCAACGCGGTGACGCTCGAGCCGCTGGGGCGCGCGATTGATGTTTACCAGGATGGATCGTTTTGGGCGATCTCTACGCCGGGGCACACGATCGGGCACGTGAGTTATCTCGTCAATGGTGCGAAGGGGCCCGTGCTGTTGACGGGCGATGCTTGCCACATGCGCTGGGGGTTTGAACATGCGGTGGGCCCGAGCGGTGCAACGAACGAAACGACCGAGCAAGCGCAGGTGTCGCTCGAACGGATTCGCGCGTTTGCTGAACGGTACCCGCAAGTGGAGATCGTGCTTGGGCACCAGAGGATGTAGGGGGCGTCCTCGCTAGAGGATGGCAGGCGCCCGCGGGGTTTGCGCGGGACGCGGTAGGCGGGTGTGATCAGCTGGCGTCAGTGGCAGAGCTCAGCTCTTACCTGTTCTGCCGTGTCAAACTCATCAATCTGCCGCGCACGCGCGTTTAGTTGATCCAAACTTGCTGGGTTCCAAAATCGAACGATGCTGCGTTCTTTCAAGAGTTGCCGTATTCGCGGCCAATCGCCTAGTTGCATGGCCGCTGAGATCATCATGTGTTGATAGAGATCTTGCTGTGCATGGCTGGCTCCAAGCAGACCAAAGTCGTGTCGCAATGATAACAGCGAATCGAGAGCACGCTGAACTTGCCCTTCGGAACCAGCGACCACTGCTTCTGAAATCTGAGCCGCTAACAGGGCTCGCCGTGAGCCAGCATGACCCTGCGCGTTCGCATAATTGAGCGTGTCGTTGACGGCGGAAACGCGTCCTGTACGCAGCAAGGCCAGCACATGGTGCGCGGTAGTGAACCAGACGGTGTTTTGGGTTGCTGTTTGTAACGAACCTCGAGCTAGGCGTTCCCAGCGTTCCATTCCTACCGAAACGCCCTGGGCCTCCAGTCGAAACAGCAGCGATGCGCCATTTTGAATGTCCAG
>JBGUEF010000406.1:0-3230 GCA_041821485.1 Deltaproteobacteria bacterium | reverse complement strand
AGATGGAAGATGGTCGACCGCTCGGCTTTGGCCCCCATCACCCCGTTCAGCGCGCTCAGCTCGCCGACGGCGTAGGTCGTGCACAGCATCGACGCGCCCCGAATACGTGCATACCCGTCCGCGGCATAAGACGCGTTCAACTCATTCGAACAACCAAGCCACTGGATCGATTTGTGCGAGGCAACCGCGTCATCAAACGGAAACGCAAAGTCACCGGGGACACCAAAGCAATCGGTAATGCCCAGTTTGGAGAGCCGATCAACGGCATACTCAACTACGGTCGGTCGAGACATTAGTGTTTGCGCCATCCAGCCGGACCGGAGCGAAGCGGCGAAAATGCCATGCGGAACAGATGCCGTCTATGCAGTTTCGGCTAAAACTCCCCGCACCCATGGGCGCGAGAACGCAGAACGCCGTCACCAATGTTTCGCTTTCAGGGTCTCCGACGGCAGCTCGCCGAACAGGCGGCGGTAGCGGGTGGCAAAGCGGCCGAACTCCCATTCCCCATGCCGAAGGAGCACATCAGCGACGCCGGTCTCATCAGGCTCGGCCTTACGAAGCGCGCGATGGACTCGATGCAGATTCCTCACTTGGAGGTAGCGGACCGGGCTGAGCCCGTAGCATTCGTTGAAGGCGGTCCTCAGGGTGCGTTCGGACACTTGAGCTGCCTCCACCAACTCCGCCAGAGCAACGTGCTCGCCCTCACGCTCCGCGAAGAGCTGCTTGGAGCGACGGATGATCTCCTCTCGCGGGAGCTTTCGTCGCCCTGGGTGAGAACTCTCGCTCCGTTGGCGGAGTCCGATGATGGTGGTGCCGAGCTCGACCAGGCTAGCTGCGGCGATAGTCGAAGCCATCGAAGACTCAAAAGCCGCGTCGTTCGAAGCGGTGGTTAGGATGTCGTCCACCGATGCCCGAAACTGACGCGCGAGAACGATGTTTGGGCGCGTCGTCCGACAGATCATCTTCTCTGAGTCCCTCTCCGGCGCCTCGAGGTCTGGCTGGAGATCGAGGGCATGGGCCGGAATGAAGATCGAACACCAGTCGTGCTCGAATTGGGTGCTGAGACAAAACTCGCTTCCCGGCTCCAAAATCATGAAGGCGCTCTTTTCGATGGGCACCCCATTCACCGCATATGCACACGTGTCCGAAAGGGGTAGATAGATCAGATATCCATCCTTCCAAGACTGGCCTTCCACGATATTTCCACTACCGAGCCGTCCCGACTGAACGCGAATCCCAGAGATCTCCGCGGCGCTGATCTCCCAGCTGTGCCGCGCTGGGTTCTGGAGCAGCATCGTGCTGTCCACGCCCTGGACGCTAGCGACAAATTCGTCGAAATCTCGGAAATGCTCGTGCTGCACGATGCGCAGAATACACGCCTGTCGGCGTTAAAGCACCCGGCAGCCGGGCCTGTGTTTGATCAACTGAATCGGTTGGGCCCCTGCTCGACGAGCACGGGCCTAACCCCCCCGATTCTGGCGGACTGCGCCGAGCCCTTGTCCCAAGGAAGCAATTTCCTGGACGTCCTTCCCGCTTGGATGTTGATACACCCGTAGGTCAAACTCCGGGATCACCGCCAAGATGTGATCGAAGATGTCCGATTGGATGTCCTCGTACGCCGCCCAGCGTTTGTCGCCGCTGAACACATAGATCTCGATCGGCAAACCTTCAGCGGCCGGTGGCAGCTGGCGCACTAGAAAAGTCATGTCTTGGTTGATCATCGGATGGTTTCGAAGATACGAGACTAGGTAAGCTCGGAACGTCCCGATGTTCGTCATGCGCCGGCCGTTGACGAGCACGCTGTCGTCGATCTTCCGTTTCGCATTCCAATCTTGAAGATCCTTTTGCTTTTCGTCGATGTAATCTTTCAGGTCGTCGATCCTGCGAAACCGATCGATCATGTCCTGCGTGCAGAACTCAACACTGTTCATGTCGATTTGGATCGCGCGTTTGATGCGCCGCCCTCCGGATTCGCTCATCCCGCGCCAATTCTTGAAGCTAGCGGTAATGATTGCATAGGACGGGATCGACGTGATCGTCTTGTCCCAGTTCTGCACCTTGATGGTGGTTAGCCCTATCTGGGTCACGTCGCCGTCGGCGTTGTAGTCGGGCATCTCGATCCAATCTCCCTTGCGAAGCAGATCGTTCGATGCGATTTGAATGCCGGCGACGAAACCGAGCAGCGAGTCCTTGTAGACGATCGCCAGTACCGCGGTCATCGCCCCAAGTCCGCCTAGCAAGACAGTCGGCGATTGATCGATGAGAAGCGCGATGATGATGATCAAACCGATAAACCACATCGCGATGTTCGTCGCTTGGACCAACACGCGCATCGGGACTCGGCTTTCAGGATGCTTGGCTTGATAGACGTCCAAAAACGCTCGAAGTGCTCCTGTGATTGCCAACAACGTCACCAGCACCACATACGCCTCGAGCACGTTGCGGAAAATCGCGTTGAGCGTGGGCCAATTTGCGAAAACCGCGGGCGCGAAGGCGTAGACGACCAACGCACCCGCGATGTGCGCGCCCCTGTGAAACGCCCGGTGTTCAAGAAGCTTGTCGTCCCACTTGGATCGAGTGCGCTTGGCAAGCGCGGCTGCGAAGCGGAGCAGGATCTTGCGGACTACGAAATCGACAACCCAAGCCAGCGCCAACACAGCGCATAGCAGGACAAGCGTAGTCGACGCTTCGATCGCCGACTCTTTCAACCCTGCTAGCCTCAGCCACTGTTCAACCGTTTCGCGCATGCCGGAGGCTGGAGGGAAGCATGGGCACTCTGCCCTTTCAACCAGGCAGAAGGCGTCGACGAAGAAGCTGCAAGGATTGAGCGTGCGCGGCGCTATTCAAGGAGTTGCCGTCGTGTTAGGGATCGACGCATGAATCGGCGAGGATGGGTGGTGGCGGGCGTCCACGGCGCTCTGGTTTTTGGGCTAATCTGGACAGCGGCCTGCTTCGGCAGCTCCGAGGATCGCGATCCGAAGGCAGCAGGGGCCGACGGTGGAGGGCCCGCCGATTCGGCAGCCCCCGCGCCTGTGGTCGATGCTTCGGTTCCGGACGGTGGTGTTCCGAAAGCAGGTGCCAAGAAGCCTCACCCGAAGCAGAATTCGCTCGCTGTCTCGGGGCGGGGCCAACATTCGCTCCACAATTTCACCATGAATGACAAGGAGGGCCGCGAGGTCGTGCGCCTCAAGAAGGCATCGGGCACCACTCAGATCAGTGCCTTGCAGCAC
>JBGUEF010000405.1:0-3232 GCA_041821485.1 Deltaproteobacteria bacterium | reverse complement strand
GTTGCGCGCCCCCACGCACCCTCCGGCGCCTCAGATCCCCCTACCGGGCGGGCCGTTCTGACTTCTCGGCTCGTCTGCGTCGCGCGGCAGCATCAGGTCTTCTAGAAAGAACGCTGCCAGGTCGTGTCGCCCCGATAGACCACCCTTCTTGTAAACCGCCCTCGCCTGCTGCCTAGCCGTGGCATCGCTGACGGACCGGACCTGGGCGATCTCCTTGTGGCTGAGCCCTTTGAGGAGGAGCAACGCGGTTTCCTTCTCGGCAGGGGACAGCGCCCAGCGATCGAACTGCTGGTCGATCGCGACGGCAAGCCCGTTCATCAGATCGCGTGCCTCACTCCGCCAACGATTCGCTTCGACACGGGTCGCTTCCAACTGCTCAGCCAGCGAGAGCGCTTCCTTCCGGACCGCGCGCGCACGCCTCAGCGCGAGCACAAGGCGGCGAGTTATGAAGAGCGAGCCCAGCAAGCCAACAAGTAAGATCGCGGCTTCGACCGCCACGTGTGCGACGGTAGTCCCTTCGCCCAGATCGGCCGAAATGTCGATGGCCGCGAATAGGGCAACCGCCAGGAAGGCCAACAGAACCCCCATCAGGACTCGGCGCTCCGAAGTGAAATCGTCGTTCCGCATCGACCCTATCCACCGCATGTAGCATGCCCCGCTATCAAGCGGCCGAAATCACTCACGTATCACATCTGAAGTATGGCCAGTGACCCTCCGTGGAGCTCATTGTAGCGATTGGAGGTTGCAGTCATGGACCAACTACTTTTCCATCCCAAGGTCGTTCACCTGCCAATGGCCCTCGCCGTCCTGATGCCATTGGTGACGGGCGGACTTCTTTTCGCCTGGTGGCGAGGCTGGTTCGACCGCCGGATCTGGTTTGTCGTGTTGTTGCTGCAGGCCGTGCTGGTCGGATCGGGCGCGTTGGCGATGAACACCGGGGAGAGCGAAGAAGACCGAGTCGAGCAGGTCGTCTCCGAGGATGGCATCGAGGCCCATGAGGAGGCCGCGGAGATCTTCGTTTGGGCCAGTGCTGGTCTCTTGCTTCTGATGACTGTGCCGCTCGTGCTCGGAGAAGGCCGCGCGCGTCAGGCCGTCGCCCTTGGCGCCTTTCTTGGCACGCTGATTGTCTTCGGCCTGGGTTACAGGACCGGTGAGGGCGGTGGCCGGCTGGTGTATGCGCTTGGCGCAGCTCAGGTCTATGTTGCGAATGGCGGCGTCCCCGACGGGATCGTCGCCGGCGATGAACAGCAGGGCGAGGACAGCGACAGCCATTAGCCCCCGCGCGTGAGGAGTTGATCCATGGCCCATGTTTGTCCTTGGTGGTTCGTCCGTAGCTTCGACAATCCGATCCGGCGGAGGTTTCAGGACCCCGAGCAGATGTTTGGGACGTTTGTGCGTCCCGGGATGCATGTTCTCGATGTTGGGTGCGGGGCGGGTTTCAACACCGAGGGCCTGGCACGGCTAGTCGGTCCGGACGGGTTGGTTGCCGCCGTCGATCTCCAGCCGCGCATGTTGGAGATGACCAAGCAACGACTCGAGCGCGGTGGGCTCTCGGCGCGCGCTGAGCTCATCCAAGCCAGCACTCACGATCTGGGGCTTGGCACACAGAGGCGATTCGGGTTTGCCGTTGCTTTCTGGATGGTTCACGAGGTCCCTGACCTTGACCGGCTGTTTGAGCAGTTGCGTAGCGTGCTGGAGGATGGAGCCTCTCTGCTCGTCACGGAGCCCAAGCTCCACGTCCGCCGACACGCGTTCGAAGTCAGCGTGGAGGCCGCGATTCGCGCGGGATTTCAACTGCGCGACCGACCCGCAATCGCGCTGAGTCGCTCGGTGCTCCTGGTGCGCTCGTGACACTCAGGCACGGCACGCCGGGGGAACTCCGGGTACTTCCATCGACATGCAGGTCGCAGCGATTCAAGTATGGTTCGGGCATGCGGATCGCATCCGCCATCCTGGCTTTGACACTCGTTGCCTCCACGGCTCACGCCGAGGACTGGCATGGCTCCGTTGCTGGTGGAGCGGACTTCGCCTTCGTTCCCGAGACAACTGGCTTTGGGTTCGTCCTCTTCGAGGCGACCGGTAAGGACAAGGTCGGTGAGGGCGACGTTCGGCTCTACTACAACACCGACACGATTCATCTCGAGATCGAACGCATTCCGATGGGCAAGAACTTCGAGTTCTCGGTTGCCGTTCGCGGCGAGATCGCCTTCGCCGGCCTGCTTCATCAGTACTATGAGCAAGGGCTTCGGCGCTCCGAGCTCGGTTTCAACGCGAGCTACGTGGTCCTCTTGCCGAAGATCCAGTGGCATGTGGCCGACGACCATACTCTCGAGGTGCTCACCAACGTGCGGTACTGGTTCTTCGGCGACAAGAATACCGACCCACTCTACGCACTCCCCGCCAACACCTTGGTCTTCGAGCCGCGGCTCGGTTACATCTATTGGAAGATCGATTCGCCCGGTGAGGAGTATCGCGCGTCCAAGCTGTTTCCGCGGATCCAAGGCGTGGCCGTCGGCGCATCGGTCGGAGTCGACGTGCGCTCGGATGTGCGCCCGTGGGGATTCGTCGACACTACTACTGGAACATCGATTGATGGGCGAAACGATCCGCGCAAAGCGATCTGGACCCTGAACCAATGGTTGCGCTCGGGGTGGCAGACCGGAGATCGCTTCCGGCTAGAGCTACAAGAGACCTTCAACTGGGGCTGGTTCCAGGACGACATTACCCGCATGCGGGTCGGCGGCATGAATCCCTACGTCCTGGTGATCCCGGGCCTGCCCTGGTCCGCCAACATTTCCGAACGCTTGGCGATCGCGCAGCTCAGCGGACACATCAGGCCCAAGAAGAACAAGCCACAGGAGCTCGGGCTGCTCGTTTCAGGTGGCGCCGTCAACGATCCGCGCCGCCAGGGTCTTCTCAACGACTACGGCGGGATCGGAGGCCTCGCCCTGTTTACAGATCTTCGATGGGGCCGCTGGCAGGTTTACGCACGCTTAGGTTGGGCGTTTCCAAGCAACTGGTTGCTCGACAACCCGCATTTCTCGGGGTTCGTCGGCCTTGGTGTCGACGCGTTTTGATTCCCGATCAGCTCTCCGGCTCGACGTGAATCGTCACGTCCTCGACTGACAACTGGGTGCGGAGCTGCTCCTCGATTGCGTCGGTGATCGCGTGCGCTTCGGCGGTGCTGAGCCCGGAATCCACGGTGACGACCATATCGATAGCCGTCGAGCTT
>JBGUEF010000404.1:0-3239 GCA_041821485.1 Deltaproteobacteria bacterium | reverse complement strand
GGTAGGGAATCACGAGGCGCAGCAGCACACTGCACGTCGCGAAGTACGCAAAGCCCCATAGGGGCGTTCGCGCGTCCTTGGGAACCCACGGCTCGACGAGTCGGCGAAACGTGTCGGAGCGACCAAACCCTAGAAACACGATCAGCAGCAGCATCGAGCTGATCACCACGAAACGCGCTTCCGACGAAAGGCCAGAGAAGCGGATCCCGGTCAGCCACCGCAACAGGCCGAAGTACACAGCGCTGCCGACGACGATGTAGAGCGCCAGCGAGCCGGGAACTTCGCGACCCCAGCCGTACCAACTCCAGTTCAGTGGCACGAGCACCGCGATGCAGGCGGCCGCCAAGCGCCAAAAGACCCGGCTCTCAATCTCGAGGCTTTGATTTCCCAAGCGTTCCGCCTAGCACGCAGACGCAGTTGCGGGTACGGCTTGCCGGCATTAGAGGCCTTTTTGCATGTCGTTGAAAGTCATTCAGTGGAGCACCGGGAATGTTGGCCGTTACGCCCTGCGCGCGATCATCGGTCATCCCGAGCTAGAGCTGGCGGGGCTCTTCGTCAGCAGCCCGGCGAAAGAGGGCAAGGATGCCGGCGAGCTTTGTGGGGTCGATCCCGTGGGCATCCAAGCGACCCGCGACATCGATTCGCTGTTGGCGTTGGACGCCGACTGCGTTTGCTACACCGCGGACGCGGGGATGCGCCCCGGTGATGCGATCGAAGACATGGCGCGGATTCTCGCATCCGGAAAGAACGTGGTGTCGTGCTCGATGGTTGGGCTCGTGCATCCGAAGACGCTCAACGACCTGTTCACTGCACAGCTGAGTGAAGCGTGTGAATCAGGTGGCACCTCGTTCTTGACGTCGGGCATCGACCCGGGCTTCGCCAACGACACCCTCCCGCTCGTGCTTTCGGGTCTCTCCGAACACTGGAGCGAGATCCGAATTCAGGAGATCATCAACTACGCGACGTACAACCAACCTGAAACGATCGTCGACATCATGGGCTTCGGGAAGCCGTTGGATCACACGCCGGTCCTTCTCATGCCCGGGATGTTGGGCTTCGCTTGGGGCGGCACGCTTCGTCTGCTCGCGGAAGGCGTGGGGCTCGAGCTCGACGAGATTCGCGAGGTTCACGAACGGCGGCCCGCAACCAAGCCACTTCAGATCGGGCCCTATCCGATCGAAGTGGGCACGACCGCCGCGCTCCGCTTCGAGGTCCAGGGCATCGTCGATGGGAAGCCGGCGCTCGTCGTCGAGCACGTCACGAGGCTCGACGACGATCTCGCGCCCGAGTGGCCCAAGAGCAACGGGTCGTACCGGGTGCTCATCGAGGGTGTTCCCAGCATGCAGGTCGAATACGAGTTTCAGGACGAGCACGGCGACCATGCGGTCGGCGGCGTCGTCCTGACGGCAACCCGTATCGTGAATGCGATCCCAGCCGTGTGCGCCGCGCAACCCGGGCTCATGTCGGCACTGGACCTCCCGATGATCACCGGCAAGGGCCTGTACAAACCGTAGGTCTGGGCCTCAGCCGAGTCGCTCGATCACTGCGGCCATGCCCTGGCCACCGCCCACGCACATCGTTTCGACGCCGTAGCGGCCATCGCTTGATTGTAGGTTGTGGATGAGCGTCGTCATGATGCGGGCGCCGGTTTGGCCGAACGGGTGGCCGAGGGCGATGGCGCCTCCGTTGACGTTGAGCTTGTTGACGGGGATGCCGAGCTCACGGGCGGACGGAACTACCTGCGCGGCGAACGCCTCGTTGATCTCGACGAGGTCGATGTCTTTGATCGTGAGCTCAGCGCGCTGAAGCGCTTGCTTGGTCGCCTCAACGGGGCCGAGGCCCATGATCTCCGGATTGAGGGCGGACACGCCGGTTGAGACGATGCGTGCGAGCGGCGTGATGCCGAGCTCTTTGGCGCGGGTGTCGCTCATCACGATGACCGCCGCGGCGCCGTCGTTGAGCGGGCAAGCGTTGCCTGCGGTGACCGTGGCCTTGTCGCCCATCTGCTCGAGCAAGACCGGCTTGAGCCCCGCGAGTTTCTCTGCGGTGGTGCCGTGGCGCGGGCAGTCGTCGGTGTCGACCACCTTACCGCTAGGCGTGGTGACGGGCGTGATCTCTGCGGCGAAGTGCCCGGACTTCTGCGCGGCTTCCGCGCGCTGCTGCGAAAGCGCCGCGAACTCGTCCTGCTCCTGGCGCGACACGGCCATGTACTGCGCGACGTTCTCCGCCGTCTGCAGCATCGTGACGTAGACGTCGGGCAAGCCACCCGCAGGCTCCCAGTCGCCACCTTCACCCGACATGTATTTCGCCATGCGTGCTACGGAGTCGTCGAATTTGGGGTTCATGGTGTTTGGCATGCCGTCGGCCTTGCCGAGACCAAATCGGCTAACGCACTCCACGCCGGCCGAGACGAACACGTCGCCTTCACCCGCCTTGATCGCGTGGGCCGCCATGCGGATTGTCTGTAGCGACGAGGAGCAGTAACGATTGACCGTCGTGCCCGGGGAGTTGAGGCCTGAAAGCAAGCTCACGACGCGTCCGAGGTTGTAGCCCTGCTCGCCGGCGGGTTGCGCGCAGCCGAGGATCACGTCTTCGACGGTCGATGGGTCGAGGTTGGGGACCTTGGCCAAGGCCGCCTTCACTGCGATTGCAGCAAGGTCGTCGGGGCGCATTTCGATCAGCGATCCCTTGAATGCGCGGCCAATCGGGGTCCGGGCGGTTGAGACGATTACGGCTTCGGGCATGAGTTACTCCTCGATAAACATCGAATCCTGCGCATCGCGCAGGGCGTTCTTTAGCACCTTTCCGGTAGCGTTGCGGGGCAGCGGCGTATCTCGGGTCTCCCAGACGCTCGGCACCTTGTAATACGCAAGGGCATCGGCGACCCAGCGCTCGAGCGCGTCGGCCGTGAGCCTCTGGCCAGGCTCGAACACGACGACCGCTTTGACCTCTTCGCCCAGCTCCTCGTGGTCGACGCCGATGACCGCTGCCTCTGCGATTGCGGGATGCGCCTCGAGACGCTGCTCGATCTCGAACGGATAGACGTTCTCGCCGCCGCGCAAGATCAGGTCGCGCTTGCGAGAAGCGATGTAGAGCTTGCCGTCCTGCAGCCGGCCCACGTCGCCCGTGTTGAGCCAACGCCCCGGCTTGATGGCGGCGTTGGTCGCATCCACGTCTTGCCAATACTCGCGCATGACCAGGGGTCCGCGCAGGTGGATCTCACCTTCTTCGCCTTCGTC
>JBGUEF010000403.1:0-3267 GCA_041821485.1 Deltaproteobacteria bacterium | reverse complement strand
CCTCTGCGACTTCAATCGTGCCGATATCAGGGAGTGCCCGGGTTGACCACGGCATCGCCAAGGCCGCCGACCCAGGCTTTCCATTTCGCCATCTGTGCAGCGCCCGCCTCAGGGCTCTCAGGCTCTTTCCCACCGTGATAGGCAATGATGTAGTTGGGCATCGACTCTCCTACTGTTTCTCGGAACAGCCGCTAGGCGGCGTGGATTCGTTCGCTCTCTGCCTGGAGAGCTTTCGCCATGCCGCCGATGCCTTGGCGCATTTGCTTGTCGGTATACCCCCTGAGGAAACGACCCAACATGTTCGGCGTGTAGCTGTAGTGGAGGTTCAACTCGGTGCCGCCATCATTCGGTGCGATGCTGAAGTCGGCGACCGCGCCCGAGATTGGGAGCTTGAACGTTTCAAAGAGGTTGACCGTCAAGCGCTTGCGTGGCTCGTACCGCTCGATACGTTCGTCGACGCCGCCGAACGGGGCGAAGTCGCAGTGACGGGTACTCCCCTCGGCCACGGCGCCTTCCGACGTCAGCTCCGAGGCAGTGACGCCGGGGCTCCATTTGTAAATGCCGCCGAAGTCGTTGAGGACCTCCCAAACCGTTTCAACGGGGGCACCGATCTGACGAGTGATTGTGAACTCTGGCAATTGAGCATCCTTCCTTACGCCGCAACGGCAATGCCTGGCCCGCGCTCCGGATCCAGTATTGTAGCCTCTATAAGCACGGCTCTGGGAACGTCGACATAGAAACCAGAATCACGCGATTCGGGAGTCGGGTGTCCCGTGGAGTTCGGAAGGTTAGAAGGAATGTTTACTTCTTCACGGTGACCGGCTGAGCGAGCGAGAACTGTAGGATCGAGCCCGCGGGAACAACCACGGAGCCCCTTTGGAGAATCACGCCGGTCGACTTCTCGGAGAAGCTGCCCGTTTGGATCGGATACAGCGTTCCTTCGATGTTGACCTGGGTGAGCGTCAGGACGAGGTCGGAGTGCTGTACGACGATGCCTCGCCCAACCTTCTTCGATCCCACCACCTGACCGTAGACCTGCGTTCCGGCTTTCGCGACGACGTCGTCTCCAGCGAGGAGATTGGCCTCGAGCGTCGCGCTGAAGTTCCGGCCTGCCTTGTCGCTCGACGAAACCTTCTCACCCGTCTTGACCATCATCACTGTTCCAGCCGGAACGGTGACCGCTTTCTTTTCCTTGGGCTTATCCGTATCGGGCTTTTCTTCCTTGGACGGGGGAGCATCATCGAGAGCGGAGGGCTCCGCGCGACTCGAAGACGAAACCATGAGCAGGGAGAGGACTCCCAAGAGTGCCCCTAGCACCAGCATGTGGCGTTGCCTCGCGTATGAACCAGACATTGTGGACCTCCTACCTAGCGCTGCAGCGGGCTCGAAAGCGAACCCGGATCAGGTCCTACCACCGCCACAGAACTCTGCCAACGAGGGTTTTCCAACCCTGCTGCGAATCATCGCTCAGATCTTGCGCGAGGTGACCCCAGGACTCGTAGTGCGGATTCGGTGCGCCGGTTACGGTGGCGCCTCGGGGTCGGTGTCATCGGCAGACGCGTCGTCCGAGGGTGGGCGCTTCCCAATGCGAACGAAGTTGATGAAGAAAAGCACCGGCATGACGAGAATGACGGCAATGCCGGCCTTGACGTCGAGCAGCGAGATGAGAACGCCCGAGAACAGAACCAACGCAAAGAAGCGAGACGCCCAAACGAGTCGCCGGGCGAGCCTCGCTGTCCTTGGGCCCTTGTGCGTCTCGGGCAGAGTAAGAACGTGTGCCCACTGCCTCTCCACGAGCCACGCAGCGACAAGATTGGTCCCGGCAAATACGAGAACCGTCCTCCAGTCATCGCGTCTTGCTCCCATGAGCTGCGTGACGAATGGCAGAAGTGTCACCGGCAACAGAAACAACAGATTGAGAACGACGAGCCGTCGGTCCGCACGCCGCAAACCAGCAAAGAGGAAGCTGTGGTGCGTCCAGTACATCGCGATCAGCCCGAATGCGACGACGTACACGAGCAACTGGTGCAGGAGCTTCTCGCGCGCCAGTGCAATCGCAGACGGGTCGAGCGCCAGATCGGAGGGCACCTCGATGCCGAGGACCAGGATGGTGATCACGACGGCGAATACGCCGTCGTTGAAGGCGATCACCCGCTCGAGTGGGAAATATCTAGGCAGGGGTTCCATCGGTAACGGTTCACCGCTCCCGCTTCTTCGAGCGGGCCGGCAGATTAGGCGAGCGGTTTCTCCGCCACGATTCGCCAGTTCAAGTCGGCGATCTTGGCCTTTTCCGCAAGCGTCCATGCCTCGCCACCGCTTTGAAGAAGGTCGAGCGACTCTTCCACCCAGGGGGGCAAAATGCGAACCGCTTCAAGCGCCCTGATGACCCTTCGCCCGTGGAGAATCAAATCTCTCTTTTGCTCACAGATCGGCCAGGCCGCGCCTTTCGAAGGAGCTGAAAGGACAATCCTAAAACCCGCCCTTTCCAAGGCGGCGCAAACATCAGCTGGATACATGGATTGAGTGGCAGCGAGCGTGGGCAGAAATGCCTTGTGTAGAGTCACGTGCTCTTCGTTGTCCCAGTCAAAATGCGGCGTCAATAGATATTCGGAACAGGCGTATCGCGCTCCGGGCTTCAACACGCGGTACATGTCTGCAGCGTGCTCATCCAGTTCCTCTTTCTTGAAAAACGGCCAGACCGCTTGAAAGGAAAAACATCCATCGAAGGTTCCGGACTCATACTCGAGCGGCTCGTGATGGTTGCCCACCTTGAAGTGAAGCCGATCACTCATTCGGCATTCCGCCGCCCAGTCGATCGCACTCTCAATCTGATTGGGGTCGATGTTGTACCCGGACACCTGACCACCCGTCAGCGTGGCGAAGTGGTACGAGACCCTCCCCCTCCCGCAGCCCATGTCCAACAGGTGCGATCCTTTAGGATCTTTTAGATCGAGCTCCTTCAGTACAGCCTCCTCAACCAGGAGCTGATTCCCGTACAATCCTTGGGATTCATCTAGCTGCGGCGGGATGTAGAGCTTTTCGAGGTCGAAGACCGAAAGCATGTTGTTCAGGACCTTGTAGTAGTCCGCGACCGCTTTCGTTTCATCCGCTGTCTCGGTGGGCTCGCCATCCTGCATCTTCTGAAGGAACTTGTAGGCATCGATGCAAGCTTGCTTGTCCTCGTCCGTCAGCTCTGCCAATCGCTTGAGTCCGACAAGCGCGGTCTTGATTCGGTACCAGTTCATTTAGTAGATCTCTCATTGGACG
>JBGUEF010000402.1:0-3333 GCA_041821485.1 Deltaproteobacteria bacterium | reverse complement strand
GATCGTGAGCTGTTCCTCAACGGTTTCACCACAAACTAACACCGTCTCTGCCGCGTTGGGATCATCGAACGCGCCATCGGTGGCCGTCCACAGATACTCGAGCGAATCTCCCTCTTCGTCGGTGCCGTTGGCCTCGACTTCGAGCGCGTACCCGCTTGCCACCTGAAGCGGCGCTACGATGACTTTGTCCAGCTCGGGGCAGATGTTGAGCTCGCCATTGACTCGAACGCCGCCGAACTGCTCGGCGCCCTTGCAGTGGAGCATCACTTCGACCGACGTGCTCCGGCCAATCTCGACGCTGAACGGCGCTGAGCCGCCGCACTTGAGCATGCGGTCGACCGAGGTCGCGACCATCGTCACGAGGTAGCCCTCATTGGGATCCGGCGGGAGACCGAACGTCTCCACCGAGGCAGTCGATCCGGGCGCGCTTGTATTGATGGTGCCGACGATTGATTCTTCGATGCGATCGCCAGTGATCTCGTAGTCCACCTCGTTGATCACGGCGCCATCCACCTCGAGGTTGATTCGCAAGGCGCTCAGGCAGGGATCGACTTCGCCGGTCCCGTCGCTGCTGCTGCAACCAAAGGCCGTCAGGGTGAGAACGAGAGAGCAGGCAAAGAGCTGAAAGAAGCGCAAGTTCATCATCGTTTTCCTCGGGTCAATCCCCGGCGGCAGGGGTGGGTAACACCGCACGAGGCTCTGCAGGGGCAGAGGAGGAGTCTACCCCGAAAACGGGTGCATTCGTCAATGCCGATATGGCCTAGTCCACGAGAAATACACGGATATTGGTGTTCACGGCGCCGCTTTTGTGAGCTTGTTCACACCTTGAACTGAGGCTACCTATCAGGTCTTCATGACCGAGACCTCACCGCTCGATGGGAAGCGCTGCCTCGTCACGGGCGGCGCGGGATATTTGGGACGCCACCTCGTCGCCGCACTGCGCGCCAAAGGGTGCCCGGTGCACGTCCTCGACACCGCACCGTCGCCGGAGCCCCAGAGCGGAGTGCGCTGGTTCCAAGGCGACGTTCGCAAGCACGCGGACGTGCTTGCTGCCTGTGAGGGCGTCGACACGGTGTTTCACACGGCGGCGGTGATCGAAGCTCTGACGCACGCGCGGCGATCGGTCGTCGAGACGATCGAGTCGATCAACGTCGGAGGAACGCAGAACGTGATCCACGCCGCCCAACGGAGCGGCGTGAGACGGCTCGTGCACACCAGCTCCATCGTGGCGTCGTTCTGCATGAACGCTGCCGGCGGCGACGAGTCAGCCCCGTACAGCACGGCCCCCGACCTCTACACCCGCACCAAGATCGCGGGAGAGCGTGCCGCGCTCGCTGCCAACGGACAGAACGGGCTCCTGACCTGCGCGATTCGCCCGGGCGGGATCTATGGGCCCGGAGAACGCCTCACCTATGGCCGATTCGTTCGCGCGCTCAAGATGGGGGCACCTCTGATCGTCTTCGGGGACGGGAGCGCACGACTCGACTACGTGTACATCGATAATCTCGTCGATGCGCAGCTCCGAGCCGCGGAGCGCCTGGTCGAGGGGTCGCCGGTCTGTGGACAGGCCTATTTCCTGAGCGACGAGACACCGATCAACGCGGGCCAGTTCAGCATCGAGCTCGTGAAGAACATGGGGCTCAACAGACCCCTAGTGCGGGTGCCGGATTCCGTAGCCCGGGCCGTCGGAGCGGCCTGGGAGAGGGTCTATCAGCTCTTGGGCGTGTCGAAGCCGTTGTTTACCGTTGCAAACGTGAAGCTATGCGACATCGACCACTACTTCAGGATCGACAAAGCCAAGGAGCACCTGGAGTACGCACCCCTCGTCGACACCGAGGAAGGGCTACGGCGAACCGCGGTCGAGGCTCGCGCGTACTTCGACAGCCTCTAACCGGCTAGCGCGGCGACGCTGGCTGTTCTATTCCCGTGGTACCGATGATCCTCACCGAGCAGCAAGAGATGATCCGGGAGTCCGCCGCGCGCTTCGCCGAAGAACGCTTGGCGCCGAACAGCCGCAAGTGGGAAACGGCCGAAGCGGTCGACCCCGACGTGCTTCGCGAAATGGGACAACTCGGGTTCATGGGGATGACCGTCCCCGAGGCGTACAACGGCGCGGGTCTGGACTACGTATCGTACGCCCTGGCGCTGATGGAAATCGCAGCAGGCGACGGGGCTGTGTCGACCATCATGAGCGTCAACAACGCGCCGGTCTGCGCGATCTTGCAATCCACCGCGAGCGAGGCCCTTCGCGAGAAGTACCTCAAGCCTCTCGCTGCGGGCGAGATGATCGGTGCGTTTGCGCTGACCGAACCTCAGGCTGGATCCGACGCGGCCAACCTGCAGACGCGCGCGACCCGAACCGACGATGGCTACGCGATCACGGGCACCAAGCAGTTCATCACTTCGGGGAAGATCGCGGGCGCGGTGATCGTGTTCGCGGTGACGGACCCGTCGGCCGGAAAGCGGGGCATCTCCGCTTTTCTCGTGCCCGCAGGCACGCCGGGCATGAGCGTCGCGTCGTTGGAGCACAAAATGGGGCAGGAGGCTTCAGACACGGCGCAGCTGAGCTTCGATGAGGCCACGATTCCCGCCGACCACCTGATTGGCAGTGAAGGAGATGGCTATAGGATCGCGCTCGCGAACCTGGAGGCTGGGCGCATCGGCATCGCCGCCCAGTGCGCTGGCATGGCGCGCGCGGCGCTCGACCAGGCCCTAGCCTATGCCAAGGAACGCACCGCGTTCGGCAAGTCGATCTCGAATCACCAGGCGGTTGCGTTCCGCCTCGCCGATATGGCGACTCAGCTCCACGCGGCAACGACAATGGTGCTCGAGGCGGCCGCCCTGCGCGACGCCGGCCGTCCATGCCTGAAGCAGGCCTGCATGGCCAAGCTGTTCGCCTCAGAAGCGGCGGAGCGCATTTGCTCCGATGCGATTCAGATCTTCGGCGGGTACGGCTACTCGCGGGAGCTTCCCGTCGAGAAGATTTACCGTGATGTGCGCGTTGCCCAGATCTACGAGGGCACCTCCGACGTCCAGCGCATCATCATCAGCCGTCAGCTTCTGCAGGGCGAACGATGAGCTCTGCGAACCGTGCGTTTGTGACTGGGGGGACTGGCCTGATCGGGCGCGATCTGGTCGAACGATTGCTCCGCCGCGGGGTGAACGTGACCTTGATGCTTCGAAGCGGCGCCGAAGAGCGGCGCCGGACGGAGCTCGCCGCACTCCATGCAGCGGCCGACGGCGTCCATGGATCACTCAGCCAGGTGACCGGCGACCTCGCCGAACCCGACCTGGGCTTGTCGGAGGCTGGCCTCGCCACTTTGTCCGAGGCCG
>JBGUEF010000401.1:0-3338 GCA_041821485.1 Deltaproteobacteria bacterium | reverse complement strand
CCCGCTCAAGGCTCGCGGGGTCGCGCGCTTGGCATAGGGCCTCCCGCGCCTCATCAGGCGATAGGATGCGGGAGCTGCCGAACACGACAATGGTCGAAGCGATGCCCTTTTCGGTCAGCGCCAGATCGGCCTTGCTGAACTCGAGCGCCAGGCGAAGCGGGCGCATCTCGTCGCTCCGCAAAAACTCCGCATCCTCGAAGGCGAGGAGATGACTGCGTGAGTTCGTGTCACCCTGTTCAGCGTCCACAGCGCTTCCGTCCTATTGCGGCCCTAGCTTCTTATTACTCTGCGGCTTCCGCCCGACGAGGTCGCAGCGACGTCCGCTTCTAACCCTAAGCGGAAAAACAGAGGCTGTCTCCGCACCCTGAGCCCGAGGGCTTCGTGAGTTCGATCCCCATGATGATTAAGTCTGGCTGAGCAGCTTTGCCGATTGCGCTTTCGTATGGACAGTCGCTTTCGCCGCTGGACTGCAGTCAGCAAGGTTTGATCTGGCACAAGGAGCTTTCTTTTTGATGCATTACGCTTTTGGCACCGGCGACGGGGTCGAGGATCAGACCGCATGAGCAGCCAAGAGCAGTTCGTTCTCCCACTGTCGGACATGGGGCGTGGTGACGTCGCCAAGGTCGGCGGCAAGAACGCCTCGCTTGGCGAGATGATCGGCAAGCTCAAGGAGTCCGGCATTCGCGTGCCCGGCGGTTTTGCCACCACGGCGGCGGCCTATTGGCGCTTTGTCGAAGCCAATCAGCTCCATGACCAGATCGCCGCAAAAATCGGCAAGCTCGATAGGAGCCTCGCCAATCTCGCACGAGTCGGCGGCGCGATTCGCGCGCTCATCCTCGCAAGCTCGTTTCCGCCCGAGGTCGAACAAGCCATTCGCCACGCCTACCGGGAGATGCGGAGCGGGGGTGCCAAGGCGGTAGCGGTGCGCTCGAGTGCTACGGCGGAGGACCTCCCCGAGGCAAGCTTCGCCGGCCAGCTCGAGACCTTCCTCAATGTCGAGGGTGAAGATTCGCTGCTCGAGGCTTGCAAGAAATGCTTCGCCTCGCTGTTCACCGACCGCGCCATCAGCTATCGCGAGATCCACGGATTCGATCACCTCAAGATCGCGCTTTCGGTCGGCGTGCAGAGGATGGTTCGCTCGGACCTCGCCAGCTCCGGCGTGATGTTCTCCATCGACACCGAGACTGGGTTCCCGCGTTCCATCCTCATCACCGGGGCCTGGGGCCTGGGCGAGACGGTGGTCCAAGGCTTGGTAGAGCCCGACGAATTCCAGGTGTTCAAACCCCTTCTAGACCACAAGTCGTTGACGCCCATCATCGATAAGTCACTCGGGGCCAAGCGCCGCAAGATGATCTACGCCGAGGAGACCTCGACATGTCTTGTCGATACTGAAGACGAGCAGCGAAGCCGCTTCGTGCTTTCGGATGACGAGGTTCTTACGCTCGCTCGTTGGGCCGCTCTCATCGAGAGACACTATGGGCTGCCCATGGACATGGAATGGGCCAAGGACGGCGAGACGGGCGAGCTGCACATTGTGCAGGCGCGGCCCGAAACCGTGCAGTCGCGCCGCGAGGCAGGCGAGCTCAAGACCTACAAATTGAAGGACAAGGGGACGCTCCTCGTCTCGGGGCTCGCGATCGGCGACGCCATCGGCGCAGGCCCGGTCTGCAAGCTTGGCAGCGCCGAGGACATTGAGCGGTTCAAAACTGGCGCTGTCCTGGTCACGGGCATGACCGACCCCGACTGGGTGCCCATCATGAAGCGCGCCGCCGCCCTCGTCACCGAACACGGTGGCCGCACATCTCATGCCGCGATCGTCAGCCGCGAGCTCGGCCTGCCGGCCATCGTCGGCACCGGGAACGCCACCGAGAGGCTGAAAGAGGGACAGGCAATCACGGTGTCGTGCGCCGAGGGCGACGAAGGCCAAGTCTACGACGGCATCGCTAACTTCACGGAGACCGAGATCGATATCGCCCAGATTCCGAAGACGCACACCAAGGCGATGATCAACCTTGCCAATCCATCAGCTGCCTTCCGCTGGTGGCGTCTGCCTACGGACGGCGTGGGCCTCGCCCGCATGGAGTTCATTATCTCCAACCACATAAAGGTCCATCCGATGGCCCTTGTGCGCTTCGACCTGGTCAAGGACGAGGCCGCGCGCAGCGAGATCGAGCGCCTCACCGAAGGTTATGAGACGAAGGAGGAGTATTTCGTCGACAAGCTCGCCCGCGGCATGGCGCGCATCGCCGCGGCGCACTACCCCAATCCGGTCGTGGTCCGCATGAGCGACTTCAAGACCAACGAATACGCCGAGCTCCTCGGCGGGTCCGCATTCGAGCCTAAAGAGGAAAATCCGATGCTCGGCTGGCGTGGCGCGAGCCGTTACTACCATCCCGACTATCGCGACGGCTTCGGCCTTGAATGTCGCGCCATCCGCCGCGCCCGCGAGGAGATCGGTCTTTCCAACATCGTCATGATGATCCCCTTTTGCCGCACGCCGGAGGAAGCCGACCGCGTGCTCGAAGAGATGTCCAAGCACGGTCTGGCCCGCGGCAAAGCCGGCCTCGAAGTCTATGTGATGGCCGAGATCCCTTCGAACATTCAGCTCGCCGAACGTTTTGCCGAGCGCTTTGGGGGCTTCTCGATTGGCTCGAACGACCTCACGCAGCTGATCCTCGGCGTCGACCGGGACAGCGACCGGCTGAGCGGCTTGTTCGACGAGCGCCACGAGGCGGTGACCTCGATGATCGCCCGCCTACTAGCGGCGGCGCAAAAGACCGGGACGCATACCGGCATTTGCGGCCAAGCCCCGAGCGACCACCCCGAATTCGCGCGTTTTCTCGTCGAGCAAGGCATTGAGTCGATCTCGGTGACCCCCGACAGCTTCCTGCGCGTCAAGGAACAGATAGCGGCGGCGGAAGCCGCCATGGACAAAGCCAAATCCGGGTCACGAGGATCGCGATGAGCCCGAATGGGGTCCGGTGGGCGTTGTCACGTTGTTGGCGTTCAGTCGCGGTGAACGTAGCGGGCAACAGGCGTCATGCGGCGGCGGATGCCCCGGCCCAAGTGCGGAATGAACCGGCGCGAAGCTCCTTGAAATGCGGTCGGCGCAGCAGATGACGTTGATGGGTGAATGCGTTGAATGTTGCGGCATGGATGGCAACGAAACGTTGGGCTGAGCCGGGTGATTTGAACCGCTGCAGTTTTTGTTCTCGGCGCCGTATCGGCTGATGGGAGTTCTCCGCCCTGTTGTTTGCTCGCAAGTCTCTATCGTGCTCAGCCGTGAGCCCGATCGCGCGGAACGCTGCCGGATAGGATCGCAGCCGGTCGGTCACAAC
>JBGUEF010000400.1:0-3340 GCA_041821485.1 Deltaproteobacteria bacterium | reverse complement strand
GGCTCGACCGGCTTCACGTCCGGGTTGCTGGGGCTGCTGCTGTTCGCGGTGGCGCGCCGCTTCAGGCGGCGAGCCGCTTGACGACGTCGAGCGCTTCGCGGACGTGCTTCTTCACGTTGAGCTGCGAGTTGAACACATGTTGCACGGTGCCGTCTCGATCGATCACGTACGTGACGCGCCCGGGGAGCAAGCCCATGGTCTTGGGGACGCCGTAAGCCTTTTGCATCGCTTTGTCGCGATCGCTCACGAGTAAGAACGGCAGGCGATGGTGCGTCGCAAAGCGCTTGTGACTCTTCTCGCTGTCCTGGCTGACGCCGATGACCACGGCGCCTGCCTCGACGAAGTCCTCGAAGCTGTCGCGGAACGTGCATGCCTCCGCGGTGCACCCCTGAGTCTCGTCCTTCGGATAGAAGTAGAGGACGACGGTCTTTTCTCCGCGGAACTGCGACAGCGAGATCGCATCGCCGTTCTGGGTGGTCTTGGTGAAGTCTGGGGCGCGCGCGCCCACGCCGATGCTCGCCATGGCTTGCCTCCGGCAGGGTAAGTAGCATACAGCTGAGGGATCATGCACGGCTTACGCTGCGATCCGATGCTCCTCGGATGGACGCGACTACTCGACGAGTGGGTCGTCGGCTTGACCCGCTACAACCGCGATGCGCCGACGGAACCGGTTTGCTGGGAGGAGCGGGGCACCACCTTGTTGACGCTCGCAGACGCGGCCACTCGGGTACGGAGCTTCGCGTACCGGGAGGCCGACATCGAACCCACCGTCCCCCTCGAAGGCGCGACCATGAGCTTCGAGTTGCAGGGACGCGCGTATCGGGTCCCGTCCCGTCCTGCCATGGACCGTTTTGAGGCAGTCTCGAGCGCCGCGAATGTTTCGACTTGAAAAAGATGGAACACGTTCTATTTTCTTTCGATGAGTGACCGCTTTTTCACCCCGGCGATCCCCAACGGCTGGTTCCAAGTCGCCTACTCCGACGAGATCAAGCCTGGTGACGTCAAACCGCTGAAGTACTTCGGCCAGGACCTCGTCATCTGGCGTTCGGAGGAGGGCGAGCTTTCGGTGCTCGACGCATTCTGTCCTCACCTCGGCGCTCACCTTGGACACGGAGGCAAGGTCAAGGGCGGTTCGATCGAGTGCCCGTTCCACGCTTGGCAGTTCGGAACCGACGGGAAGTGCACCGCGGTGCCTTACGCCGAGCATGTGCCGCGCAAGGCCAAGTTGCCGACCTGGCAAACCAAAGAGCTCGCGAACATGGTGTTGGTTTGGCACCACGCAGAAGGCGAGCCTCCGAACTTCGATATTCCCGACGAGATCCCGGAGTGGGGCTCGGCGGAAGGCGTACGCAACGACGAGTGGACCGAGTTCATCGAGCGTGGCTGGACCATTCGCACGAGCAACCAAGAGATGGCGGAGAACGCCGTCGACTCGGCGCACTTCCACTACCTGCACGGCACGACCAACATGCCGCAGTCCGAAGCGTCCGTGGATGGCTCCATCCTTCGAGTTTACTCGGGTGCCGGGATGGAGACGCCCCGCGGCACCGTCGATGGCTCGATCGAGAGCCTCAACTATGGGTTTGGCCTCGCGGTCGTTCGCTTCAAGGGCATTGTCGAGACGCTGAACGTGGCCACAATGACGCCGATCGACGCTGACCACGTCCAGCTGCGCTTCAACTTCTGTGTGAAGAAGACCGCGGGGGCGGAGATGGCCCGCGGCGTCGGCAAGGCCTTCGTCGCCGAAGTCACGCGGCAGCTAGAGCAGGACATCCCGATTTGGGAGAACAAAGTCCAGTACGAAAGACCCCTGCTGTGCGACGGCGACGGCCCGATCGCGATCTTCCGGCGCTGGTGCACACAGTTCTACTCCTGGCCCAAAGACCAGCAGGCCGCGGAGTAGTGCCGACATTCGACATCGAAGAAGTCGAAGAGGCCTTCCGGCACTTCTGGTACACGGGGATGATCCGCGAGGACTGGAACGCCTGGGCGGACCTTTTCACCGAAGATGTCGTTTACCTCGAGCGCGTCCTCGGGACGATGCACGGGCGTGAGACGGTCCGACAATGGATCGTTCCGCTCATGGAGCAGTACGGCGAGATCTACGGGGTCTACAACTGGCACATGGCCGACCCGAGCGGACGCGTGGTGTTCCACATGACCAATCGGCGCGACAATCCAAGCGGGGAGGGCGCCATGGACTTCCCGGGCATCACGATCCTGCAATACGCCGGCGACAACCAGTGGTCATCGGAAGAGGACTACTGGGCCGAGAAGCTGAGCGTCCAGCAGTGGCAGGACTACGGTGCGGCGCTGAAGAAACACGACCCGGACCACCGCAATAAACGCACCCGCAACGACTGGGGCAACGGTCCCGACTGGACCATTGGCAAGGCGTCGTTCTGGGACTGGCCCGACCGCCAGCGGCCCTAGTACTCGGCGTCGAAGTCGATCTCGATGGGCTCTTGGCTCGCCGGACGCGATTGGCACGCGAGGACCCAGCCGCGTTCGATGTCGCTCGGCTCGAGCGCGTCGTGGTTGGCCATGTTGACCTCGCCACTCTTGAGGAGCGCCATGCAGCAGCCGCAGTACCCGTCTTCGCAGGATGAGGGCGGCTTGTAGCCAGCCTTGACCGCCGAATCGAGCAGCGTCAGGCCCTTCTCGTAGGGTACCTCGTGGGACTGCCCCTCGAGCAACATCTTGAACGAGTCTGGAACCTCGTCGTCGGATTGCTCGGGAACCACGGCAGCGGACTCGTCCCGGCGATCCGGATCGATGGGTGAGATGAATCGCTCGAACTTGGTCTGTCCTGCGTCCACGTTTGACGCCTTGAAGGCCTCTTCGACGGTGTCCATGTATCCCGTCGGACCACATACGAAGAACTCACCGTCTTCCCAGCCGCGAATGTGCTCTTGCACGTCCGTCACCGACATGAAGCCGCTGTCGCTGTCGAGATGGTGGATGACCTCGAGGCGTTCCGGAAATTCGGCGAGCCAAAGGTCGATCTCGTCTTTGAAGATGATCGACCTAGCGTCGCGGTTGGCGTAGATGAGCTTCACATCGCGCGTGGTGGTCCGGAGGGCGGACTTCAAGATCGAAAGCACGGGCGTGACGCCGCTACCGCCACCAAACAGCACGATCCCGTGGTCTCCCTCGTTCGAGCGCATCACGAAGCGACCCTCGGGCGGCTGCACAAGAATCGAGTCCCCGACGTTGAGGCTGTCGTTGAACCAGTTGGAGACGCGCCCGTCATCAACCCTTTTGACGGTCACTTTGGGCCAGGGATCGGTTTCCGGAGCACTCGAAAGTGAGTAGCAACGGCGCAGCTGAATGTCGTTCC
>JBGUEF010000399.1:0-3348 GCA_041821485.1 Deltaproteobacteria bacterium | reverse complement strand
GATCCACCGGACCGACTTCGAGTTGCTATTGACCAACGACGACGCGCTCGAAGAGATCGTATCGCGTCACCAACCGTCGGTCGTCTATACTTGTCTGTCGAGCGCCGTCGCTAGCCTCAGGCTCTTGGCCGGATTGCAGCGTGTGGGCACGACGGAGCGCGCCAAAGTCATCGTGTGCACCGCGCATCGGAACGACTTTACGCTACTCGGTCCGGACCCGAAGGGCTCCGAGGGCTCCGATTACGTCCTGTTCGACGTGATGCGAGAAACGTGCACCGTCGAGAACATCATGAGAGAGGGACTGGACGACCTCGCGCGGGCAATTCACGAGGACTACGTGACCCGGCAGACGAAGCTCGGCTACAGCGCGGAGACCAATCGCGCGCTTACGCATTGGCGGGCGCTGCCCGAGCTGCTTCGGGACGCGAATCGCCATCAGGCGGACTACCTCGCGGTGAAGCTTCGGGTACTTGGCTACGACCTGCCGCCCCTGGTTCCTCCGAAAGAGCTCCAGCTGACCGGCGAGCAGTTGGAGCTCGTGGCGGAGCTAGAGCACCGGCGTTGGCTGGCGGAAAAGAAGCTGGCCGGGTGGCGATACACGTCGGGTCCCAAGGATGCAGCGAAGCGACTCGCGCCCACGATCATCGGGTGGGAAGCGCTCAGCGAAGAGGAAAAGGAAAAGGACCGGGACACCGCGCGGGCGCTTCCCCGCCTCGTCGCGATCAAGCTTGGCATCGAGACGGGAGAAAGCAGGAGGGGCGGCCCGTGAGCCTTCTCGAGAGACTGGCCGCGCCTGGGCCGAAGCGGATCCTCGCCCTGGACGGTGGGGGTGTGCGGGGCCTGATCACGCTGGGGTTTCTGGAACGGCTCGAGCGCCTACTTCGAGAACGTCACGGGCGACCCGACCTACGTCTTTGTGACTATTTCGACCTCATTGGCGGGACGAGCGTCGGCTCGAGCATGGCAGCCGGACTGGCCTTCGGAATGAGCGTCGCGGAGCTCCGCGAGGTGTCGGTGGACATGCTCAGGGTCTTCCATCGCAAGCGATGGAAGCGATGGCATTCGATCTTCTCTGCCGAGGGTCTCCAGGCGGTGCTCGCCAAGTCGTTCGGGGACCGGGCGCTCGACGACCCGACGATCGAGACGGGGCTGTGCATCGTGACCAAGCGCGCCGACACTCGGAGCACCTGGCCCGTGACGAACCACCCCAACGGTCGCTACTTCGAGCACAATCGGCATATCAAGGTCCGCGATTTGGTGTATGCGAGCGCGGCGGCGCCCTTCTTTTTCGTCCCGACCCGTGTCGAAGTGGGTGAAGGCGAGGTCGGAGCCTTCGTCGACGGCGGAGTCAGCATGGCCAACAACCCTGCTCTTCAGTTCTTCCTCATGGCGACCCTCGACGGCTATCCGTTTCACTGGAAGACAGGTGAAGACGAGCTCCTAGTGGTTTCGATCGGAACGGGGACGTTCGAGCGCCGCGACAGCGTCGACAAAGTCATGAAGGCCCGTGCATGGGATTGGACTCGCGAGGTGCCCGCGATGATGATCGAGGATGCAAGCTCTTGGAATCAGCTCCTGCTGCAGGCGCTTTCGCGCTCACCCACGTCGCGTGTGATCGACGACGAAGTGGGCGACCTCGCGGGTGACCTGCTCGTTCCTGAGCCTGTGCTCAGCTACCTGCGATACGACGCCGTCATGAATGCGTCCACGGCCGCCGAGATCGGGTTGCCGCAGCTCGCCGCGAGAATGGGTCAACTGCAGGACATGACAAACTTCGACAATCGAGACCTGTTGTTCGAGATAGGACGACGATTCGCCGAGCGACAGGTGCTGGCGCACCATCTTTCATCCGCGTTCGACATTGGGAATGTGATCGGAGGGCTTCAGAGCATGCGGAGTGCGAAGTAGACGAAGCCGGCAAGCATGCCGACCATCGTTACGATCGCTACCAGAACAGGTCCGCTGAGGAAGGTTCGTTTGGGAATCACGGTGTTGGGGGGCATCGACCTCCTCGCCGGGTCCGCCCGCAGCGTGTTTTCAGCGCTCTTGTCTGAGTCTCCTCCGGCGTGGTGATCGGGAGGGAGGCGCGATTCTATCGCTGCCAGGACTCGACGCCATTCCGGATCTCGGGTCGACCCGTGCCAATGAATGAGGTCTGTCGTGTGAATTCGAGCGAAGCCGAATGGAAGCCCGGCGTCGTCGATAGCGGATAGGCAGAAGAAGGGCGGTCTCAGGTGCGCTGCTGATCGCGACGGATTTTCGCTCGGTACTGGAATAGGCCGAAGATGGCGCTGACGAAGACGAAAGCGGCGCCACAGACCGAAAGGAAGGCAGCCAAGTACGCCAGCCTCTTGACGCCTGCGCCGCTCACGTGGTTGACCATCTCTAGGAATCCGAGACCGGTAAAGACGGCGATTACGACCGTGCCGATTTGGGCTGGCAGCCACATGTGAAACAGGATGCCCTCGCGAGACCTCGGCGAAAGAGGCATGCCGTGCACGACTCCAGTGATAATCCGCATCGCAAGCTCGTGGGCTACCCTCGTGGTCCACAAAGTACCCACGGTGAACATGCCCGCCAGAAAGATGATCGCTACGAGTGCCGTGAGGTCTGCCATGGGGCAGAGGCTACCCTATTAATCGGCGCTTCACATTCTGGATGACGTGTAGAAGCATTCGGTTCTACGAAGCGAAGCGGACGCATTCATGACTCAGTCTGCGCGGGTCGAAATCGGGTTGCCGCACCTATCTGGCCAGGTCCATCATCTCCAAGACATGACCAACTTCAAGGCCAACCATCCCGAAGCAGCTGCGTCGTGAGGAAGCTATTCGTTTCATACAGCCGCAACGACAAGGCCGTCGCTCAACGGGTGGCGCACGCCCTGTCGACCCAAGGGTACGACGTCTTCTGGGATGCGGAGATTCCACCCGGTCAGAAGTTCGACACGTACATCTTCTCGCAGCTGGAGCAGAGCGATGCGGTAATCGTCCTGTGGTCCACTAGCTCCATCAGTTCGGACTACGTGAAAGAGGAGGCCGAATACGCGAAGATGAACAGCGTGTTGGTGCCCGTGAGAATCGATGAAGTCGCGCTGCCTTTTGGGTTCACGCGGATTCACACGATCGACCTTCTCGACTGGCGCGGGTCGATTCAAGATCCGGACTGGCGCCGCATCGTGCGCGCGATCAATTCGAGCCTCGAGGATCGCGCACGCGTTCACCGCGAAGGCTCATTGCCGCCGAACGAGCCTACTGAGGCGTCGCAGCGGTCCGTTCCCGTCGAGGCCGTCAAGCCTCGGCGCAACGCCCAGGGCGTGCCCGCTCTATTGGCGACCGTCATTCTCGTGGT
>JBGUEF010000398.1:0-3353 GCA_041821485.1 Deltaproteobacteria bacterium | reverse complement strand
CTTTCGCGGTCTGCGACGAGGCGGCGCGTCGCCTCGGTGTCAACCACCGGCCGGATCTTCGACAGACTCCAACGCAGCGCGCCACGCGGGTCGTCTGCGACGTCCCACAATAGGGAACACAGCCGGTCGCGACGGTGCGCGCGGCCCGTGATCGCAAGGTAGGCCAGCAGTCCCCGTGTCTTTTTCGACTGGGGAAGACGTACGGGCTCACCGTCCCGATGGACGGTAAGCGGCCCTAGCACCTGGACCTGAAGCGCGGCGACGCTCACGCTGATGAGCCTGCCTGCGACGGCGCGGGGCGTCAAACCTTGGTTTCGACGCCGATTGGGCCTGCGGTCGTGGTATCCTCAGCCAGTGGACTACATTGTTCTCGAGCGCGAGTTTGCCGAGCCGTTGACCCCGGATGATGTTCCGCGGATGGCCGCCCAAACCCAATGTCTCGAGCTGTATCGCGTGAAGCCGGTCTGCAGCTACCTCATGCCCGATGGGAAACGGATGGTTTGCGTATTCCAGGCCCCAGATGCGGAGGCCCTCCGCGCGATAGCCCGTGTGAACGGCTTCCCGCCCGACTCCACCGTCTGGCCCTCTACGCTCCATACCCCGTGATTTCGCGCACTTAGCGACAAAAATCGCCTCCACTGTTTTTTCCACGGTCCCTCACACGGAACCTCACACGGGGCCTCCGTAGATTGGTTTGTGTGGACGGGAACAACCCCCGCCACCCCAACCAAAACGAAAGAGGATGCCATGGAAACCAACGCAACAACCGAACCCACGCAGAGCAGCCCGAAGCCCCGCCGGGAGAAGCGCCCCCTAAACGGCGTTGACGTCCCGACCCTGTTCGCGACCATCAATGCCGTCGGTGAGCAGCCGGAGCTCGCGAAGTTCCAGTTCCGCGCTTCGAACAAGTGGGTCAAGGGCACGCACAGCCGCAGCCGTATCGAAGGCTTCAGTGGCGCCGGCGGTGAGCACGCGCAGACCGGAGACTTCGTGTACGACGCCGACCACCCGCCGGTCCTTTGCGGCGTGGGCAACGCACCGTCGCCGGTCGAGTTCCTTCTTCACGCGATTGCGGGCTGCATCACGGCCGGTATCGGCAACGTCGCGTCCGCGCGGGGCATTGAGCTCGAGTCGGTCGAGACCACGGTGGAGGGCGATCTCGACGTACAGGGTCTGCTCGGACTGTCGGACGACGTCCGCAACGGCTACCAGGGCATTCGCCTGAGCTACAAGATCAAGGGCGATGCCGACGCCGAGACGCTTCGCAAGGTCGTCGCGCAGTCAACCGCACGCTCCGCTGTGTACGACGTGCTCACCAACGGGGTTCCCGTGTCGATCGAAGTGGATGCCGACTGATGTGTCGGCCGACGGAACATGCCGACCGGTCTGACTGAGACAGACCGGTCGGCGGGTCCCCGCCGGCGGAAAGGAGCAAGCCATGAAACGGACAGACACAATCATCATCGGCGGCGGGCAGGCCGGTTTGGCCATGAGCCGGTGTCTGACCGATGAGGGAATCGACCACGTGGTCCTCGAGCGAGGCCGAGTGGCCGAACGATGGCGAAGCGAGCGATGGGATTCACTCCGCCTTCTGAGCCCCAAGTGGCATACACGGCTACCAGGGTTTCGCTATCAAGGTGCGGACCGGGACGGCTTCATGACGATGCCCGAGCTCATCTCGTACTTCGAGCAGTATGCGAAGTCGTTCAGCGCTCCTGTCGAGAACGAGACGACGGTCCTCGGTGTCGAGCGAGCCGAGCGCGGGTATCGGGTGCGGACCGATCAAGGTGACTGGCAAGCGCCCAACGTAGTGGTCGCGACCGGACATTGCGACGTTCCGTTTGTTCCGAAGGTGGCCGCCGGGCTGCCGTCGCACATTCACCAGGTCGTACCATCGCACTACAAGAACACCGATGATCTTCCGAACGGCGGAGTGCTGGTGGTTGGCGCGTCTGCTTCGGGGATTCAGCTCGCCCAGGAGATTCATCGCTCCGGGCGACCCGTCACGCTTGCCGTCGGTCGGCACACGCGGATCCCTCGACGCTATCGAGGGAGAGACATCGCCTGGTGGCTCGAGGCCAGTGGGATTCTTCATGAGCGCGCCGAGCGCGCGTTCAACCTCGAGTCGGCGCGTCGTCAACCTTCCCTTCAACTCGTGGGTACCCCCGACCACCGAACCATCGACCTGGGCGTTCTGCGGGAAGAGGGGGTTCGCCTCGCAGGGCGGTTCGAGTCGACGGACGGAACGCGCGTGGGGTTCGCCGGCGACCTGGGTCGCAACATGGATGCGGCGGAGCGCAAGCTCGACAGGCTGCTCGAGCGAATCGACGCCTTCATCGACGAGACGCGGATGTCCGCGTGCGCGCCGGATCGGCGTCAGCCGATCGTCGCCGCTGACGCGCCAACCCAGCTCAACCTGCGAGACGCGGGAATCTCGACCGTCCTTTGGGCCACGGGATACAGCCGCCGCTATCCGTGGCTGAACGTGCCCGTCCTCAACATCCGGGGAGAAATCATTCACGACGCTGGCGTCACGCCGGTCGCGGGTATCTACGCGCTCGGGCTCAACTTCCAACGAACGCGCAAGTCCAGCTTCATCGATGGCGTCGGCAACGATGCCCGCGTCGTCGCAGCGCACATCTCTCAACGTTTCAGCCGCTCTTCGATCGCTGCATAGGAGGCAGGACCATGACCATGCAAGCCATGAACGACACATACGACGCCGTCATCGTAGGGGCTCGATGCGCGGGGGCCGCCACCGCAATGCTTCTGGCGAGCTTTGGACTCCGCGTTCTGCTCTTCGACAAGAGCCGATACGGCACCGACACCTTGTCGACGCACGCCCTGATGCGCCCCGCGGTGCTTCTACTTCAGCGCTGGGGCTTGACCGATCGCCTCGAAGCAGAGGGGACGCCTCGAATCACCAAGACTTCGTTCCACTACTCTGACAGCGAGAGACGTGAAGCGGTCGAGGTCGACATCAAGCCGAGGCACGGCGTGGAGTCGCTCTACGCACCACGGCGCAACGTGCTCGACCGGATTCTGGTCGACGCTGCGCGTGAGGCCGGAGCGGACGTTCACCACGGTGTGCAGATGTTGGAGCTCCTTCACGCCGACGATGGCAGGGTGACCGGCGTTCGGCTGCGCGACGAGTCCGGACATGCCCGTGAGGTCCGGGCTGGGATCGTGATCGGCGCCGACGGGCGTCGCTCGCGCGTGGCGCGGCTTGCCGGATCGACCCCGTACGTGCTCGGACGACACACGACTAGCTGCGCCTACGGGTACTTCCGCGACCTACCGATCGATGGGAATCGGTGGTACTTCCGCCCCGGGATGGGTGCTGGTGCGATCCC
>JBGUEF010000397.1:0-3357 GCA_041821485.1 Deltaproteobacteria bacterium | reverse complement strand
AGGCACCGCCTTTTCCGGCGGATGGGGCCTTCGCTACGACAACCCCGGCGCGACGAAGGTCGCTGCAACCGCCACCCACCTTTGGATTTCGCACTGGCACAGCGACCACCTGCATGCGCCTACCCTCTCCAAGATCGCCCAGCTCAACCCCGACATGGTCGTCCTGGCCAACGTTTCAGCGAACTTCTCGATGGTCGATCGAATGGAAAGCTTCGGGTTCCGAGATGTCCGCCCGATCGGTGAACGACAGACCATCGAGCTCAACGGCCAGACGACGTGCTGCCGCTACCCCACTGCAGGCATCGACAACATGCTGCACATCGCTTCGGGATCATGGTCGATTCTGAACTACAACGACTGCAACCTTCCCGCCAAAGCGATTCAGTCCCTTCGCAAGCACATGGGCCCGATCGACCTCCTGTTCACAAACTACAATCATGCCGGCAAGCTGTTTGACGTCGTCGACGACGAAACCCGCAAGGAGCAGCTCAGCGAAGTTCTCGAGCTGACGCTCGACGCGCTCGAGGCATCGCGAGTCGTCCCGTTCGCCTCCAATCACTACTACCGTGCCGAGGTGAGCGCGGACCAGAACGCCTCGATGCTGGATTTCGACGACCTCGAGAATCTGGCCAGAAGCGACGAGCGATACGTCGTTCTTCGCATCGGGGATCAGGCTACCTTTGACGCGCCCACGAGCGTTCGTGTAACGGCACGAGAGCCTGCACTCGTGCCCCAAAAGCTGGAAGTCCACGACTACGGCCCCGCGGTCCCCTGGGACGAGCTGCTCGAAGAGGTCTCCGTTCGATCCAAGGCGCTTCGGGGCCAGTTCCTTCACATGGGCAAGCTCGCGGTGCCGGACCTCGTCGTTCGAGTGAGCGACCACGGCCGAAACCTTCGCCTGTCGATCGGCAAGGACGCACGCGAAGCCGATGCCGGAGACAGCGCGCACATCGAGGCGCACTCGCAGGCCATGCGGGTCTGGCTGGCTCGTCGTTTCGGCGACGATACCTTCATCGCCGGGGCGCACTTCCGCCTCCTCGACCCCGACACCTCCGTGATCGAGCGCTGGGCCTTGGTGACCTTGCTCGAGGCGAGTCACCTGGACCCCCAAAGCTGCCTTCATTACCTCGGGGCGCGAGACGGACGCCGGTTTCTCTGGAATCGCCGAGAGGAGATCCTGGCCACCCTGCTGGGGCGGCGCGTCAAGGCCGGGCGCGTGCGAATCTAGGAACCTCCCGCGCGCGTTCTGCTACAAGACGAGCAGGAGGTTGGGTTGATCCTCACGAACATCGACAGCATGCCGGGCCGGCGAATCGTGCAGCACTTTGGCTTGGTGCAAGGAAGCACCATCCGCGCGAAGCATTTCGGCCGCGATTTCGCGGCAGGCCTTAAGAATATCGTCGGCGGAGAGCTCAAGGGATACACCGAGCTCCTCCAAGAAAGCCGGGCCGAGGCGACGAGCCGTATGGTCGAACAAGCGCGCGACCTCGGCGCGAACGCCGTCATCAACGTGCGTTTCACGACCTCGTCGGTCGCTCAAGGCGCCTCAGAGATTCTCGCCTACGGCACGGCTGTGTTGGTCGAGTAGCAGCCTCATGTCGACCGAGCTCCTCATCTCCATCGGGATCCCCATTCTCCTCATCCTCATCGGGAGGTTCGTGGGCTCGAGCATCGAACGCAATCACTACAAGAGCATCGTCGAGCGTGAAGCCCGCTTCAGCGGCCAGCCCGCCCTCTCTACGAAGCAGTCCGACGCGCCCGATGCGGTACGAACAGCGAGCCTTGCCGTCGGGTCAGTCGTCATTTCCGTCGATCACTTCAAGCGCTTCCTGAGTGGCTTCCGCATGATTATCGGCGGAGAGGTCCGGTCCTATTCGTCACTCATTGATCGCGCTCGACGGGAAGCCGTGCTTCGCATGAAAGAGTCGCAGCCCGACGCGCACGCGTACATCAACACTCGACTCGAAACATCGACCATCTCGAGCACCACCGGCAACGAAGGGATCGGGACGATCGAGGTGCTGGCCTACGGGACGGCAGTCCACTACGATCGCGCCCCATGACAGACGAACAACCCCGTGTGGTGACCGAACGGGACGGACGCATCTTCCACATCGTCCTCGATCGCGCCGACAAGATGAACGCCTTCGACTTGCGCATGCTCCGAGAGCTTGCGGAGGCGGTGACGGAATACGAAGCAGACGAGTCGCTCTGGTGCGCCCTGCTCTACGCGAACGGCGACAACTTCACCGCTGGTCTCGATCTGGCGGAGGTCGGCCCCGCGGTCAAAGCTGGCGCGGCCTTGTTCCCAGAGGACTCGGTAGACGTGCTGAGCCTCCACGAACCCAGAAGGAAGAAGCCTCTCGTCATGGCCGTTCAGGGCTGGTGCCTCACCATTGGCATCGAGCTCTTGCTCTCGGCTGACATTCGCCTAGCAGCCGAGGGAACCCGGTTCGGGCAAATCGAGGTCAACCGGGGCATTTTCCCGTTTGGGGGGGCCACGATCCGGCTGCCGGAGATCGCAGGCTGGGGCAACGCGATGCGCTGGCTCCTCACCGGGGACAAGTTCGGTACCGACGAGGCCCTGCGACTCGGTCTGGTCCAGGAGGTCGTCCCAGCCGACGAGCTGCGCAACAAGGCGATAGAGATTGCACAGACCGTTGCCAAACGCGCCCCGCTGGGCGTCTGGGCGACCCTTCGTTCGTCGCGCACCGCTCAGCTCGAGGGCACCGATGCCGCGGTCGCAGAGCTCCTCGTGATTGCCCGCGAGCTCATGGACTCCGAAGACGCGGCCGAGGGCATCCGCTCGTTCCTCGAACGGCGCGAAGGCGACTTCAAGGGTCGCTAACCCGCATCCCCGCGAAAGAACACATTGCTTGCAATCGGATCGCGCGGCTGACGCGTTTGGTTCGCGGGAACGGTTGGGTCCTCGTATCCAAACGACAGGCCGCAAAGGATCTGCTCGTCATCCGGGATGCCGAGGTGCTCACCGACGATTTCGGGAAAGGCGCGCAAAGCGGCCTGGGCACACGAGCCGATGCCGCGGGATTGCATCGCGAGCATCAGAGTCTGCACGTACATGCCCACATCGAGTGCAACGCCGATCCCAAAGGTCTTCGCCATACAGACGTACGCAACGTGCGGAGCATCGAAAAACTCGAAGTTGCGGAGGCTCGCCCTCAAACGCCCTGCCCGATCGTCTCGTGCGATCCCCATCTTGCCGTAGAGCTCCACGGCGCACGCGACCTGCTTCTCGCGATAGCCTCCGAGAAATTCGTCGACGGGGGTCACCATCAGGGAAGACGTACCAGCCGTCACCGCCTGAATGAGAGCCGCGCGCAGCTTGTCCAGCGTATC
>JBGUEF010000396.1:0-3379 GCA_041821485.1 Deltaproteobacteria bacterium | reverse complement strand
CGAGAATAGTGCCTTCGAGACCACGTACGCCTTCGCCGCCTTGCGCCAACCTGCGCGCGAGACCTTCGGCGATCGCGGTCTTGCCCACCCCAGGCGGTCCGACGAGAATCGGATTGTTCGAGCGCCTGCGAGCCAAAACGTCCAGTAGCCGTTCGATCTCGTCATCTCGACCGATGACCTCGTCGATGCGCCCCAGGGAAGCCATTTCGGTCAGGTTCCGGCCGAGCTTGGCCAAGGTTGGGTACTTGCCCGCATCGAGAGCGAACGGGGACGACGAGGGAACGATGAGCTCATCTTCCAACGCTTCGACCGGTGCTTCGACGGGCAGCTCGATCGAGGGCTCCTGTTCGGGCTTCTCGACGCGAAGCTCGATCAGCGGAGCGGGCTCTGCTGTCCTCCGCGCGGATGGGCGGAAGGGCTTCGGCTCCGGTTGAGCGGGGAACGATGCAGCCGGCCTGATGTACGTGGAAGTTGGCGCGGTGTGCGCATCCTCCGGTTGAAGAGCGGTCTCCACCGCTTCCTGCACACGCCTCGAACCGGCTCCGATCACTTCGAGGCTACGGTGTCCGGCGCTTCGACTGTCGCGTGCGATCGCGAGAAGAAGGTGCGCCGGCAGAACTTGCGCCGCCCCGGTCGACTTGGCGAGCCGGTATGCACGCTCCACGGCACGTTCGAGCGCGCTGGTTGGTTCCGTGTCGACGACACGAATCGCGCTCAGCAGATCGCTCTCCTTCACCCCGAGCTGCGACAGGAGTCTCCCCATCGGCCCCCCGGTCTGCAGCATCACCAGAAGGAGGTAGGCCGTAGAGGGGCTCTGCGCGCGCCTCTGCGCCTCGCGCTGCGCGCGCGCGACCAGTCCTTTGACACCCCCACTGACCGTCGTCATCGAGCTCCGTTCCTGGGTCGGAGTTAGCGGTCACCGCCCGGGGGCACAACTTTTCGGCCGACCCTAGGGCGGGGCGAGGGTGAAATCCTACATTTGGCTACCTTATCACCCTGTCACTGTAAAGTTCTAGTTGCTAGTTTAATTCTGGACCGCAACCCAGGAGCAAGCTGTGAATCCACGTCTCGCACTCATCACGACCGTTCTGGCAGCCGTCGTTGCCTCGGCCACCCCGTGGCAGGATGCCAACGCTGCCCAAGGCCTCAAGGCGAGGATTTTCCTCACGCAAAAAGGTGTGCCGAGGTCCCTCTCGGAATCGGGCGTGATTCGCTTCGCCCAGTCCAACAAGGCCACCCGGCTGCGCGAAACGACCGATGCGCCGGTCGAGGATCGCCAATGGAGAGCAACCCTCGTGGCCAACTTCAACGCACCCGTGGGGGACTCCGAGTTCGAGGTCCTGTTCTATGACATTCAGACGGCCGAGCGGAAGTTCATCGCACCCACGATGACGGTCTTCGTGAACGACCGAAATCAGCGCACGATCGTGCACAAGCTTCGGCTCAACCGTCCCCAGTTCGAGCCCAACCGGCGGCTGGAGATGGTGGTGACCGTGCGCCGGCAAGAGGTCGGTCGTTACCGCTTCCAAATTCTCGGGGACAGGGTACAACACAGCGGCGAAGTCACCTTCTCGGATGACGAAGCCCGCTGAGTAGTGCCAAGCCTCAATGACGTCACCACGAGAGCCTCGAAAGGCTCGCTCGATCCAGTGTACGTTCTGGTCGGAACGGAGCGCCTGCTCATCGAGCGCGCGGTCGACGCGGTACGCAAAGCCGTCGACTCGATGGGTGCCCCTGGCTTCAACATCGAGGTTTTCGACGGCAAGGGTCTCGACGCCACGCGCGTGATCTCGGCCGCCCGGACGCTCCCCATGATGGCGGACATGCGCCTCGTGTTGTTGCGTCACGTCGATGCAATGACACCCACCGAACAGACGAATCTCGCGGACTACCTCGAAGATCCAAGCGAATCCACGTGTTTCGTGCTCACGGCAACGAAGCTCGACGGGCGGGCCAAGCTCGCGAAAGCAGCAAAAAAGAAGGGCTATCTCATCGACGCCAAGCCGCTGCGCGGGCGCGAGTTGCGCGAGTTCATTCAGGCGGAGGCGACGGCCCGAGAGCACCGCATCGCCCCGCAAGCGATCGAAGCCCTACTCGATGCCGTGGGCGACGACCTCGCCGCGATCGACGACGCGATGGAGCGGTTGTCACTGTTCGTCGGCGCAGGGCAGCGCATCGACGCAGACGCCGTGATGATGTGTGTGACGCGCATCCGCGTAGAGTCGATTTGGAGTCTGGTCGATGCCATCGGGCTCAAGGACAGGCGCAAAGGCATCGCGGCGGCGCAGTCACTCCTCGACGATCGCGAGCCGCCACTCCGCCTGCTCGCGATGGTGGCGCGACAGCTACGGATCGTCGCCCGCATGCGCGAAGCACTGTCCGAGGGACTACGCCCCCAGGACGCTGCCAAACGCGCGGGCGCCCCACCCTTCAAAGCCGGCGACCTCACCGAATCGGCACGGCAATTCACGGCAGAAAGCCTCGGTGAAGCCTTCACACTGATCGCAGAAACCGATCGTGCGCTCAAAGGCAGCAAGCGCCCGCCCGATGTCATTCTACAGGACGCGGTCCTTGCGCTCTGTGCAGATCACCGCTGACGCGAACGAGCCCTGATGCGGACTTGCGGGCTCAGCCCTGAGCGCCGTGGACCTGGCGGGTCAGCCTGGAGATGTAACGCGAGCCGGTCTTGCGATGGAAGATGCCCTTCGAGACCGCGCCATCGATACGGCTCACAGCCTCGATGAGCGCCTTTCTCGCGGCGTCGTGATCACCTGACTCGACGGCGGCGCGCACACGCTTCACACACGTGCGGACGTAGGTGCGGATTTGCCGGTTGCGCGCGGTGCGCTTGACCGTCTGACGGACTCGCTTTTTTGCTGAAGCGTGGTTGGCCACTCTGATATCCTCCCCGTAGGGACGCGGGTGGTAGCCCTGCCGGGTGGGGCTGTCAAGCCGGTGACAAGAACCTTGCGAGCCGCGCTCCCAGCAGGCATACAGGCTCGTGTCCCGACGCCAACAAACGCTGAATTGGCTTGCAAAGCTCGTGACCGAGCGCCGCAAGCTCGTGGTTTGGGTCTCGGTTCTGGTGACTCTCGCGTTCGCGACTCAGATCCCCAAGCTCACCGCCGATCCCGCCCCCGAAAGCCTCCTTTCTTCGTTTGAGGGCGAGGAGTATGCGCTGATCCAGCAGCGCTTCCAGGAGTGGTTTGGCAAGAAGCGGGAGGCTGTTCTCATCCTGGTCGAGTCGGACGACGTCCTCTCCCAGGAGAGCCTCCAGCAGATCCACGATCTCTCGCTCTATTTCGCGGAGAAGCCCTGGGTCAACAAGGTCGCCGGCATCACCACCCTGAGCATCCCGCGCCGGGTCAAAGAGGCCAGC
>JBGUEF010000395.1:0-3399 GCA_041821485.1 Deltaproteobacteria bacterium | reverse complement strand
CGTTGACGTTTCCGCGCTCGGCGCCAAGCTAGCCTACCCCGATGGTCGGCGGGCTGCATCATCGCTACAGGCGACGCGCAGCTTGAGCGAAAGTCTCGGTCCCACACGGTGTCGGGTGGAGGGGTGACCTTCGCCAACTTGGCGGGTTAACGCGGATGCCGCGCTCGACTTGCGCATTTCGAGCCGTCGGCAATGCACGTGAGCGTCTGAGCTCTGTCCGCTTGGTCATCCTCGCGAGCATGGCGCCTGACATCTTGCGACGGGTAAGGTTCTGAGGAGGGACAGGCGTCTATTCAGCGTCGCCGCCGCAGTTGCACCCGCCGTGACCACACGATTGGCCCTTCGCGCATTCCTCGCTACAGTAGCGCTTCCCATCCTGCTCGACGTACGTCTCGGAGACGTCGCAGTTGCATCCTTCGTGAGCACAGATTTCCACTGGAACCTCCTGGGCCGTCTCATGAGTGCGACCCGCGACTAGGAAGTATACAGGAGTCCCGGCGCGTGAACAGCATGCACGCAACGTCCCGGGTGCGATTTGAAGAAACCAACGCGGAACGCCAACAGAACCTCATCCGGTTGGGTTTCACCCCGACGAGGATTCTGTTCATCGATGCGATTCGAACATCGTAGCCCCCTCATCGCCCCGTGTAGCCCGACAGCAGGGCTCGGACACATTGGGGTGTTGAGTTGAGAAACACGTTGCGGGACCGCACCCCTCCGCGAACCCTATCATTTTGGCTGCTTAGAACCCATCCCGCACGAACCCCGCCGTTCTGTGGCAAAAGCTAGAATAGATGCCCGCGAGATTTGACCACGCCGTCGTGATCGTTCCGAGCTTGAAGCGAGCCGTGCAGAGCTTCGAGCGACTGGGGTTCTGTGTCGTTCTCGGTGGACGCACGGGGCCGGTCCACAACGCGCTGATCCTCTTCAGCGACCGAACATACATCGAGCTCACCACGAACCGCTTTTCGGTGGTTCGTCCCGTCTATCGCGCGCTCAACGCCGTCGGCCTCATGGGCCACGTGGCGGCAAAGAGGAAGGACATGCTGCATCGATTCCTCCCATTGATTGGAGCGCGGCAAGGCGCGATCGACTGGTGCATCCGCGTCGACGACATTCGCGATGCCGTCTGTCGACTTCGCGATGCTGGCATAGACATGGTTGACGAAATGGAGTTCGACCGGGAGCGGCCGGATGGCAAAGTGGCCAGGTGGTTGCTGGCGGGGCCTCGAGACGTGCGTCTGCCGTTCTTGATCGAAGATCTAACCCCCGTGGAAATCCGCGTTCCGTTTCGCGATCTCTCCACACACCCCAATGGGGTCACAGCCATCCGTCGGCTGGTTCTTCCACACGAGGCCAAGGCGGCATTCGAGCGCGCACTGGGACCGGTTCTTCGAGCTGAGCCGGGGTCAACGACGGACGAGTCTGCTCCTTTGGGCAGCGTGACGGTCGAAGGGTCCCGTCAAGAGGAAATGCCCACGGGGTCGTACCGGCTCGAGCTCCTTCGGCCAGGCGGCAACGACGAGGGTCTCGATCCAAACGAGACGTTCGACGCGTCGATCAAGCTCGTGGGGGCGTAGGTCAGCGCGACGAGATTCGCGGCCTCGCGAGGCGCGAGCTGACGGCAGAATCCATGGTGTTTACGCTCTCGTGCTTGGTATCGGTCGCATTGGTTCTAGCCGGCGTAGAACCGTAGCGGGCGCCCATTGTCGGTGACGCGAACTTCGAAAACCGTGCGTCCTCGAGATAGCTCTCGAGACACTTCCGGAACCGCCGCCCGCGACAACCAGGGCTCAGAGAGGTTCGGCCTTCACCTGCGACCCCGGGTTTGATACGATCGTCGCCATGGATCTGGTGGAGTGGGTAGAAGAAGCGGAGTCGCTCTTGCGACTGGATGGCCTATGGCCTGAACAGGGTGAAGAGCGAGCTCGAGGCGTTCTCAAGGAAGCGGCATTGCAGGGTCCCGCGGCCGTCACTCATGCGATCCATGCGCTCCGGCGAGAGCTTCGGGACAGAGATCCGAACGCTTACGGCCAACATGCTGCGTCAGGGTGGACGACGTTCGGGCGCCCATAGACAAGTGGGGTATAGCGCGGCGATGACCATGATCTATCTTGAAGATCTTCTCGCGGACAGGAGCTTCGCCGAGGCCGCGAACGGTCTTTCGAGACGGGTGAGAGATGCACACGACTTCCCACCCTTGCATCAGGTTGGTTTCGTGGTGCCCGACGTGGAGCGCGCTGCGAAGGTGCTCGAGGATCGTGGGATCGGTCCGTTCTTGATCATGGCGGGCCACGCTGCGCATTGGCGTGAAAGGGGCGAACTCCGCGACACTGGGCTGAAGCTCGGCATGGCCTATCACCAAGGCATCCAGATCGAACTATTGGAACCCGTGAAGAACTCGGGCATCCACGCGAACAGCTTGCACCCGAGTGGAAAGGCCGTGGTCGAGCACCTCGCCTTCTTGGTGAAGGATGTCGACCTTTGGGCCGAGAAGCTTATAGCCGCCGGAACGGACCTCTTCGTGCGCGCCCAGTTGAAAGGCCTCGGCCTCACGGCGGATTTGGCCTACATGGACAAGAACGAGGATGACGGTTTGAGCATGGAGTTCCTAAATGTGAAGCTCTTCGGGATTCCCTTGACCCTATCCGCAAGCAAGGTGCATCCAATCGGCCAGATCCAAAAATGGACCGGCAAACGCTGCCTCGAGGTTTGACCGCGCGAGTCTAGACCCGCTCGACAAGACTACGCTGATGAATCGGGATTTCGGCTACGGCGTTGCTCTAGAAGCTTCACTCAACCGCCCAATCTCGTTTGGTTGCGGGGGCCGGATTTGAACCGACGACCTTCGGGTTATGAGATGGTTGGCGGCCACCGGCGGGATTCGAACCAGCGAACTCATGCTCCCAAAGCATCGCAGCCGACGCAACGGGATACTACGAAAAACCGCGAAACTAAGCAGAAACTCAAACATGACTGGGACTTGCCCGCGTCGCCGTGTTTGCGGTTCGTCACTTCATATCACTTGATTTCACATCGCCACGTCAACGTCAGGTCAACGAGCCGACCTCAAGAGCGAGTACGGGATGAATCCGTAGGCGACTAGTTGACGGTGCCGCCAGTCGAGGTGCTCACGCCGCTGGTGTCACCGCCGCAGACAACGGTGAGGCTGGCTCCGTTGCTGACTGCGCCGGTCACTTGACCGGACACGCACAGAGTCGCGATGGCTCCGTTGGAGATGGCCACCTCGGCGCTCGTCGCCGTGAGATCCGCGCAGTCGAGGAGTCCGCCATCACCCGCCGTCACAACGAGGGCGTTGACGGTTCCCTCGGCGCTGAGCGAAGCGCCCTCTGTCGATCCGACTGTGAGGGCATCGCTGTCTACTCCCTCGAGAGCCAC
>JBGUEF010000394.1:0-3420 GCA_041821485.1 Deltaproteobacteria bacterium | reverse complement strand
GCTCGAACACCGACTTCGCCCCGATGGAGCTCGGAAACTCGTTCGTGCTCAAGAAGCACTTCCTTCACGGTCAGCCAATCTTCTGGCCGCCAACCATCGGGTTCGACGGAACCTCGTACGTGGTGACGGGCTCCCCCCCGGGCAATAGCCACCTCTATGCGATCTCGCCCGAGGGCGAGGTGCTCTGGTCGGCCAAGCCGCAGGAGTCACTCGAGGACCTGGACTCGTTTGCGATCATGAATGCGCCAACGATCGACGCCGAAGGTGATTTGTATGTCGGGGACCGCGACCAGCTCTGGGCATTCAAGCCCAACGGCGACGTGAAGTGGGTTGTGGATTTGAAGCAGTACGACGTGGATTGGGGCTTCATGACAGTGGTGCTGAGCCGTCAGCGCTACGTCGGTGGCGTGACGACCAATGGCAAGGTGCTGTTCTTCTGGTCGCACAACGGCGAGCTCGCGATGCCCTCGCTCGATCTGCCGGGCGGCGCGGGCCCCGCACCCGAAGATGAGCCGCCAGAATCGTTGTGGAAGGATCTGATGGACCCAGACCTGATCCCGTTCATCTTCAACTTGATCCAGGGCTGGGAGATCGAAGTCGCGAACACGCCTGCCCTTCATCCGGAAACCGGCCGGCTATACATTACAGCCGCCGGCTCCACTCCGGGCACCGGGGTACTCTACGGGATCGACATCACCGACGACGCGCTCAGCATCGCGTTCCAAGCCCCGATGGGCGGCGGCAGCGGAACCAGCCCCGCCGTTTCGCACGACGGTAGCGCTGTGTACGCCGTCGACGAGCTGGGGCGCATGATCTCGATCGACGCACACACCGGCCGGCGGCTTTGGCAAAGCGAGACGGGCGGCGGCGGCTCCGCGTCACCGAGCGTCGGTGCGGACGAAACCATCTACACGCCATTTCAAGATCGGATCACCGCCTACACCAAAGACGGGGACGTTCGTTGGGAGAAGTCGTACAGCGACATCTGCAAGGAGCGGCTGCCCGAACCGGGAGGCGTTTGGAGCTACGTGCTCTCCGAGCCGGTCGCGTTCGTCAACAGCCTGCTCACCGTGGGCATGGGACGCGGTTGGATGGCCCTGGTCTGCGGCTATCACCTGCCCAAGTTCCTCTCGAAGAGCGATCGCACGCGGGTTCCAATTCCGCAGGAGTCGCTGTTCGTGACGTTCGATCTCGAGACCGGTGAGCCGGTCGGCGAGCCGCTCGTGCTCCCGGAGACTAGCGAGGGTTTCGTGACCCCGCTATCGAATGGCAACGTGATCATCACCACCTCGGGCGCGATTACATCGATCTTCTATTACATGGTGAATCGTATCTTGCCGGAGCGTCTACAGGTCGCCGGCCCGCCAAAGGCCGGACTTCTGCTATTAGAACCTCGATGACCGAGCTTCCGCCGCACCTGCTGTTCTACGATGGCGTGTGCGCGATGTGCAACGGCATCGTCAAGTACATGCTGCGGGTAGACAGCGACGGCGTGTTTCAGTTTGCGCCGTTGCAGGGCGAGACCGCCGCGATCGCTCGGGAGCTCCATCCCGATTTCCCATCCGAGCTCGAGACAGTGGTCTATGTGAGACGCGGCGAGGTGTTCCTGCGGTCGCGGGCGGCGGCCCTCGCGATGCAAGAGATGCCATATCCGGCCAAGGCGCTGTCGTGGTTTCGATTCCTGCCTGCCTGGTTCACCGACTTCTTCTACGGCATCGTCGCCCGCACCCGGTACCGCGTCTTCGGGAAATACGATCATTGCCCGCTCCCACCGGCAGAGGTCCGAGCGCGTTTTCTCCCGTAGTCGCGATACGCAACTCGATGTAAGCAAGTGTCTCACCCATTTGGGTTACGCCGTCTGAGTTGCTAGATTGACGGCAGGATGGGAACTCGCGCTTGGCTCATCGCGCTCCTGGCGCTGACGCTGGCCTGTGAAGGCAGCATCGAAACGCCCGACGGGATCGATCGACAAGGCGCGCCGAACGTTGGCACTGACGCTGACGCTGGCACTGACGCTGGCACTGACACTGACGCTGGCACTGACACTGGCACTGACACTGACGCTGGCACTGGCACTGACACTGGCACTGACGCTGGCACTGACACTGAGGGACCGACAATCGTGTTGCCTCCGGGGGAGGTCGCTCCCGAAGAACCCGCGGGGGGATCGTATCGCGTCGAAATCGACCCCCTGCGCGGCATGCAGCAAGGGCGCATGCGGCGCGAGCAGAAGACCACGATCGGCGGCTACGGTGAGCTTCACCTAAACATGATGAAGCCCGAGGACGACGGCTTCAGCTCCATCTTGGACTTTCATCGCTTCGTCATCTTCTTCGCGCACCGCTTCAACGATCGCTTCCAGTTCTATTCGGAGGTAGAGCTTGAACATGCATTCGTCGCAAACAGCGATGGCGTTGCGATTCCCGGATCGGTGCAGATCGAGCAGGCCTTCCTCGACTGGCGACTGCTCAAGGGTTCGAGTGAGGCGCTCTACTTGCGAACCGGTGCGATCCTGGTGCCGATGGGCATCATCAACCAATGGCACGAGCCGCCGATCTTCAACGGTGTCGAGCGCCCGACGGTCGACCGCGTGATCATCCCGACTACCTGGCGAGAGGGCGGCATCGGTATCTGGGGCCAACCGAACGACAAGTTTCGCTACGAGCTCTATGTGATGAGCGGACTCGACGCGAGCGGCTTCTCCGGCAGGAGCGGCCTTCGCGGTGGCCGGCTCAAAATCACCCAAGCGGAGCTCAACGGGCCGGCATTCGTTGGCCGTGCGGAATGGGAGCCCATCCTCGGCATGGTGCTCGGCGTATCGCCGTACTTCGGTTTGGCTGGGCCACGTGACCTCGCTGACGTCAACGTGAGGGTCGGCGGAGCCTCGGGCGATTGGCGCATCCTCCGCAAAGGCTTCGAGTCTCGATTTCTGATCGCGTATTTCCACGTCAGCGACACCGACGCCCTCCGGGCGCCAGTCACGGTTGCACCCGGCGAGACCGCGCCGACGAGCACGGTCGGATCGGACCTCTTCGGCGTGTACGGAGAGCTCGGCTACAACGTCCTTTACTACGTGGATACCGAGATGGCGCTGGTGCCCTTCGTGCGGGTCGACTACTACGACACGACGTTCCGAGAATCGGATCCGGACTTCAACTTGCCGGCCTTCTTGGTGCCCACCATCGGCTTGAGCTACCGCCCCATTGCGCAGGTCGTCTTCAAGTTCGACTACCAGTACGAACGGCCGTCAAGCGGTGCGATCACGAATCGCTGGAACGTCGGCGTGGGCTACATGTTCTAGCCTAGAGGAGGCAGGTTGACGCCCCCTACTGCGCCGGCTCGCACCATGCGTAAACAATGGTGATCATTTTCGGCATAATCGGATATGTCTTTCCCGACGATTCGTCGACTTCACAATAC
>JBGUEF010000393.1:0-3423 GCA_041821485.1 Deltaproteobacteria bacterium | reverse complement strand
TCTTCGATGTGGAGCAGCGCAGGCCGAATCTCGTGAGCCCGCGCAGTAGGGGAAGGGACCAAGGCTGCCAGCAGGAGGCCCAGGCAGAGGGCACGCGAGCCCACCGTCACTCGGACGGCTCCCCGTGAGCAACCGCATCGCTACTCGCTTCGTCTTCGATCACGATGGTGTACTTCTCGAGCAGCCGCTTGCGATACTCCTCGTTGAGCTCCGCGCGCTTGGCCGCCGTCCAGTCCTCAGCCACCCGCTCCCTTACCTCGGCGAGCTCAGGCTGAGGGAAAGTCTCCTTCGCCTCGACATAAACGAGATGGAGCCCGTATCCGGACACGATCGGACCGTGCCAGGCACCGGTGCTCGAGCCCGCGAGGACCTCCGCAAACTCGCCGCCAAAGAGCTTCGAGATGTCGGCCTCCGTCCGCTCTGGGTAGTAGCTTTGCAGCATGAACGGGTCGCCGAGCGTCCTCGCGCCACTCGTCGGGTCTTCGAGCTTCTCCAAGGCCGCGCGAATCTTTGCCGCATCGTGGTGCGTCTCCGCGCCTCTCTTGTCGGGGTCCACGAATACGTGGGTGAATGTGATTAGGTCCGACTGCCGATAGTCCGCGCGGTGCTCGTTGAAGTACGTGTCTAGCTCCGCGTCGGTCGCGGGTTTCACGTCGATGAGATCTTGCACCAGGAACTCGAGCTTCTGCGCGAGCCTTCGCCGCACGATCGTGTCGTCTTTGTCGAGCCCCATCGCCAGGGCCTCTCGGTAAAACGCCGTCTCGCGCACGTACTCTTGAACGAGACCGTCCATCTCCGTAGGCGTCGGTGGGCGGTTCCATCGCTTCTCGAAGCTCGTCCGCATCCAGGCGTGCTCCCCAGGGCCCACGACGATGGTCTGATCGCTCTCAGGCGCCTCCCCCGAGTTGAGCCAGGCGTACCCCGCATAGATGGCGAGGCCGAGGAGCAAGAAATGAAATAGCGGCTCTTTGACTAGCCGAGATACGCGTCCGCTCACTGTTGGGCTCCTCCGAAGATCGACCACGCAGTATCACGAATTCGCCATATGCGAACCTCCGGGCACCTGTGATACAAACCGGGTTCTCGATCGCACCGCTCATCCGGCTCCCCCGGAAGAAGAGAAAGACCCATGCGTAAGCATCTGAAGATCGCAGTGTTGGTAGGTGTCTCGGTCGGCGTCATGGTCGCCTGCAAATCGAGCGGAACGGACAAGGCAGAGAGCACTACTCCTGTGGCGGCGAAGGCACCCACCGAAGCGCCCGCGCCGGCGAAGTCAGCCGCGGAAGCTAGACCGAAGCCCAACCCGCTCCGCAACGTCTATTTCGGCGAACAGCACATGCACTCGGAGATGTCCCCGGACGCGTACGCGATGGGCGTGCGGCAGACGATGGATGATGCCTACCTCTATGGGATGGGTGAGGAGATCACGCTGTCGACCACGGGCGAGAAATTCAAGAAAGCGACGCCCTACGACTTCATCGCACTGACGGACCACGCGGAGTACCTGGGCGTGTTCACGGAGCTCTCGGACCCGAAGAGCCCGCTCCATGACAACGCAATCTCAAAGCTGATCACCAGCTCAGATCCCGCGGACAAGAACAAGGCCGCCTCGATGGTGATCGAGTCGATCACGAGCTCCCATCCTTCAGGGCCTTTCTTGGATTTCGTGAACCCCAAGATCCTCCTTTCCAACTGGCAGCGCCATGTAGAGACGGCGAACAAGTACAACGACCCAGGTAGGTTCACCACGATCATCGCCTTCGAATGGACCTCGATTCCGGATCACCAAAACATGCACCGCAATGTGTTCTTTCGTGGCGATACTGGGCCCGAGGCACCCTATTCGGCGTTCGATTCGACGAACCCAGAAGATCTGTGGACCTATATGGAAATCCAGCGAGAGGTGGGCCTCGATGTCCTCGCGATCCCACACAACGGCAACGTCAGTAACGGCCTGATGTACGCGCCTACGACCTACCCCCGTGGTGATGCCATCAACGCTCGTTACGCGGAGCGGCGGGCACTCAATGAGCCGCTGACGGAGATGATCCAGACCAAGGGCGCCTCGGAAACCCATCCTTCGCTCTCGCCCAACGATGAGTTCGCGGATTTCGAGATGTTCCCGAACCTGATCGGCAGCTCGAGAGTAAGCAAGGTCAAACACGGCTACATTCGCCAGGCGCTGACCGCCGGTCTGATCCACGAAGAGAAGCTCGGCACAAACCCGTTCAAGTACGGCATCGTCGCTGGTGCGGATGTGCATTCGGGGTACTCGGGGAACGAGGAGTTCAACTGGCACGGCGCGCACGGTGTGGCGGACGACACCCCCAAGGCCCGACTCGACCCGAAGCCGAACGCAAGCGGTGCACCGGCAACGACCGTTGGGTCTGCAGGCGCGACGGCCGTCTGGGCAGAGGAAAACACCCGGGCCTCCATTTTTGACGCAATGAAGCGCAAGGAGACGTACGGCACCTCGGGACCCTTGATCCGCCTGCGCTTCTTTGGCGCCTGGGACTATGCGGACGACCTCACGAGCGACGAGGAGTTCGTCAAGAAGGCCTACGCGAATGGCGTGCCGATGGGCGGAGACCTAGCCCCGCAGCTCGAGGGCGCGGTGGGGCCAACCTTTGCAGTCCAGGCGCTCAAAGACCCGCAGAGCGGCAACCTCGATCGCGTCCAGATCATCAAGGGCTGGGTCGAGCGAGGCAAAGCCAAGGAGCGCATCTACAACGTGGCGCTCTCGGATGAGCGTACCGTCGGAAAGAAGGGCAAGGTGGCTCCCGTCGGCAACACGGTCGACGTCGGCAAGGCGACCTACACCAACGACATCGGCGACACGCAGTTGAGCGTTGTCTGGACCGATCCGGATTTCAATCCCAAGCAGCGCGCCGTCTACTACGTACGTGTCATCGAGATTCCGACGCCGCGCTGGTCGACCTATGACGCGGCGAAGCTCGGTGTACAGCCCTCAAAGGCCGTTCCCGCAACCATTCAAGAACGCGCCTGGTCTTCACCGATTTGGTACACACCGCCCGCGAAGCCCACGAAGTAGCGGCCGGCACTCTCCCTCTGGGAGGGAGGGAGAGAGAGAAGATGTCTGTCCGAAAACTCTTTGCGCTGCTCTTGTTGATCCTTGCCGTCGCCTGTCAGAGTAGTGCCAACAGGGCGGAGAGCACGATGCCGGCGCAAGCTGAGACGCCCGTGGGGGATGAGCGACCGACGCCGGAGGAGGCGAGGGCCATCGCCAAGGAAGCTTACATCTTCAACTACCCGCTCGTGATGATGTACCGGACGATGTATTTGCAGGCGATCGACACGACGTCCAAGTCCTACAGCGGCGGCTTCGGCAAATGGCTCCATCTAGGCACTTCCTCGCCAAACGATACCGACATCGTTTCGCCGAACAACGACTCGCCGTACTCC
>JBGUEF010000392.1:0-3423 GCA_041821485.1 Deltaproteobacteria bacterium | reverse complement strand
GAATCAGCTCCGCCGCCGCGGGCTTCAGCGCCTGCCCCGGTGGCCAAGGCAACCGCGAAATCGAAGCCGAAGCCGATAGCCCCAGCCCCCGCGCAGGCGGAAGAGCCCGATAGTGCGGTCGTGGAGGCTGAGCTGGCCTCGATGGATCCCAAGCAGCTCACGGCGCGCGCCGATGCGCTCTACGCGCAGGGCCACACGGGGGTCGCCGCGAGCTACTATCGACGCGCGCTGGAGCTCGACCCGGATTACGCGCCCGCTCTGGTCGGAATGGGGCAGGGCATATTGCGCGCCAAGAAGTACTCCGACGCGATGAGAAACGCGTCACGTGCACTGCAGCTCGCCCGTGGTGTCGACGCGCGCCCGGGCCTCGAAGCGGCGGCGATCTATCAGATGGGACGCGTTCACTATGAGCGCGGAGATCGGGATGCGGCCCGGCGGCTGTTCCGGCAGTCGATTTCCCTTCCCGGCACGCCGGCTGAAGCTTGGTTCTACCTCGGTGAGGCGCTGTCGAGCGACAACTCACCTGCCGCGCGGGACGCCTACCAGAGGTACCTCGAGCTCGTGTCCGAGGGACATTTGGCGGATCGGGCCCGTCGGGCGATTCAGTAGTATGCTCCCCCCATGGCGAAGAAACAGAACGAGCGGCGCGAAGCTCGCAAAGAGCGAGCCAAGGAAGCGAAGGAAGCGAAGCGTGAAGCGCAGGCCAACGCACAGCGGCGCCGTCGATTGCAGATACGCGTGTCAGCGGCCATTGCGGTCCTGACTTTGGTGGTCGCCGGGCTTTGCTACTGGGTGCTCGACAACCGCCAGTTGATGGGCATCACGCTCCTCATCGGAGGTGTCTTGTTCCTCGTGCTTGCGCTTGGGACCTTGGCGTCCGGGGTGCAACCGCGCGATCGAACGCGCGCAGGCTCGATCAACTACGGCAAGCGCGACTGAGGAGATCGCGGTGGACGATGCACAGTCCGAGCGGTGGGAAGCAGCCGAAGAAGGCATGGAGCTTCTTCACGCCGGCGAAACCGAACAAGCGATCGACGAGCTCTTGCGGGTTGCCCGAGAGAACCCTCAGAACGAGTATGCCTTTCACTTTCTGGGCCACGCGTACTTTCAGAAAGAAGCATTCCCAGAGGCGCTCAAGAGTTACGTCGAAGCGCTGAAGCTTGCGCCCGATTACGCCGGCGCGATGCTGGGTGCTGGGCAGACGCTGCGAATGATGGGCGAGTACGACCGCGCGATTCGAATGGGCCAACGCGTGCTTCGGCTACAGGAAGACGATGGTGACGGGCTGTTCCTCGTTGGCGCCGCCCACTTTCAAAAGGGCGAGAACGAGGCGGCTAAGCGCTATCTCGAACGGTTCTTGGAAACCAGCCCCGAGCTCGAGGTTGCGCTCGAAGTCGAGGGTATGCTGCAGGTCATCCGCGGCGAGGTCTTGCCTTTCCCAGGTGGGCAGGACACGGTAGAGAACTAGCAGGAGGTGCCTGTGACCGCGGATCCCGCGAAGAAGCTGGCAGCCAATCGGCGGCCCGAGGACGACAGAGATCGCTTGCGCGATGAGGCCGACCAGTGGCGGGAGCAAGATGTGCAGGGCGCCACGGCTCGCCATCCGTTGCGCAAGGAGCGGTTCGTCACCCATAGCGACCTCGAGGTGCCCGACCTTCTCACGCCGGCCGATCTCGGTGATAGCTATCAGAACGACCTCGGATTCCCGGGCCAGTTTCCGTACACGCGCGGCGTTCAGCCGACGATGTACCGTGGCCGCCTGTGGACGATGCGCATGTTCGCGGGGTTCGGTACGCCGAGACAGACGAACGAGCGTTTTCGATACCTGCTCGAGCAGGGGCAGACCGGCCTTTCGACGGCTTTCGATTTCCCGACTCTGATGGGATACGACAGCGATTCGCCGCGCTCGCTCGGCGAGGTCGGCATGGTGGGCGTGGCGGTCGACACGCTCCACGACATGGAGGTTCTCTTCGACGAGATTCCACTCGACAAGGTCACCACGTCGATGACGATCAACGGTCCGGCGGCGGTCCTGCTCGGGTTCTACATCGCGCTGGCCGACAAGCGCGGGATTCCGCGCGACAAGATCGGCGGGACCGTCCAAAACGACTGCCTCAAAGAGTTCATCGCGCAACACGCGTGGGTGGTGCCTCCGCGCCCGGCGATGCGGATCGTCACCGACTCGATCGAGTTCTGTGCCCGCGAGGTCCCACGCTGGAACAGCGTGAGCATCAGCGGCTACCACATTCGCGAGGCGGGCTCGACGGCCGCGCAGGAGCTTGCCTTTACGATCGCCGATGGGCTCGAGTACGTGAAGTGGGCCGTCGAGCGCGGATTGGACGTCGACGACTTCGCGCCGCGCCTGTCGTTCTTCTTCGATGTTCACAACGATTTCTTCGAAGAGATCGCGAAGTTCCGTGCGGCACGCAGGATGTGGGCACGGCTCATGAAGGATCGGTTCAACCCGAAGAATCCACGCTCCTTGATGCTGCGGACGCATGCGCAAACCGCTGGAGTGTCACTCACCGCTCAGCAGCCTTACAACAACGTCTCGCGTGTCGCCCTTCAAGCGCTTGCCGCAGTGCTAGGTGGGACTCAGTCCCTCCACACCAACAGCCTGGACGAGACCTTCGCACTTCCCACCGAGGAAGCCGTCACGATCGCGCTTCGCACTCAGCAGATCATCGCCGAGGAGTCTGGCGTCACCAACACCATCGACCCCCTGGCTGGCAGCTACTTCGTCGAGTGGATGACCGATCGTGTCGAGGAAGAGGCGATGGGCTACATCCAGAAAATCGACGATTTTGGCGGCATGGTCGAAGCCGTCGAGCGCGGCTACCCGCAACGCGAAATCGCAGCTTCGGCGTACCGCCTGCAGCGCCAGGTCGAAAGCGGCGAAAAGACGGTGGTTGGCGTCAACAAGTACGAACAGGACGAGCAGCCGGACATCCCGACCCTCCGAGTAGACCAGTCGATCCAAAAAGAGCAGATCGAGAGCCTTGCAAAGGTGAAGGCGGAACGGGACGACACCGCAGTGTCCGGAGCCCTCGCCGCCATCGCAGACGCCTGCCGAGGCGACCGCAATGTGATGCCGAGCATCATCGACGCGGCGAAGGCGTACTGCACGGAGCAGGAAATCTGCGACGTATTCCGAGACGTCTACGGCCAACACCAAGACCGGCCGGAGTTTTGACCAGGGCCGAGGCTGGGACAGAGACCGAGGCCGACACCGGGACCACGGGATCGGGACCGTGCCAGCGTCTGTGCCTGTGCCAGCGTCAGCGTCAGCGTCAGCGATCGTGACAGCGTGGGCATCGGCGTGCTAGAGCACCCGCTCACGGAGGGTCCATGTCATCTGCCAGTAAAGGCGTAGCCGCTGTTGCACTTGTCGTCGCTATCGTCGGGGGATATCTTTGGGGGCGT
>JBGUEF010000391.1:0-3443 GCA_041821485.1 Deltaproteobacteria bacterium | reverse complement strand
ACAGCTGACCGACTCCAGACCCGCGGGACTTCGGCACGACGTACCAATCCTCCACGACGCCCCTGCGCGGGAGGATCCGGCTTGGCTCGACGGTGATTCGCCCGGTGATGTAGCCGACTGCCACGCCCTGGGATTCTGCTACCAGGACGTGGCTCGTCCGGTCTTTCAACAGCGCGTCCAAATCGTCGCGCAGGATTCGCTCGTAGTCTCGGTACTCGATGAGGGGGAGGTCTTCCTTGGCGACGACTTCGTTGCGGTGGTCTTGGTAGAGACTTTGGTGGAAGATGATCAGCACATCGCGGTGGGAGTCGTTCGCTTCGCGCACCATGATCGTCGAGACCATGGGGGAGACCCTAGGGCGTTCGGCCCGATAGGGGTAGCGTCTATTGCACGCGGATTGAGTGGCGGATTCGGCCGAATGTCTTTCGCCCGATGCCAGGGACCCGAATGATATCTTCGATTCGTCGGAAGCGGCGCTTCTCGCGTTCGGCGATGATCGCCTGAGCCCGGCTTGGGCCGATGCCCGAGAGCTGGACGAGCTCCTCAGCCCCTGCCTCGTTGATGTTGATGCGGGTATCCTGCTCGTCGCTTGGCGGACCCTGCTCCGGGGGCCCCGCGCCCCCGTCCGCCGCCAATGCCGGAGCAGCGTGCAGCGCCCAGAGCGCGACCATCAAGACCAAAAAGCGCTGCATCAGGCTGCCTGTTCGCTGGCCGTGGTTTCGCGGGCTTCCCTGGGCTGGTAGTCCCTGATGTGCAGCTCGCCGTTGACCGGCATCGCGTCGAGCCGGACATTGAGGCTGCCGTCGCGGTTCACGAACGCCGCGCCCACGCGAACCCAGAACTTCCGGCCGTCCTTGTTTCGTTCCACGACGGTGTACGCGATCTTCACCTTGTTTTCTTCGAGCATGTGTCCTCCTGGTTGGAATGCACCTGCACTCCAATGCACGCGCGGTGCCAACGGTCCGCCTAGTGATCCTGGGTACGTACGACGCTCGAGTTGGCGAGCCGGTGGTGAGCGACGGCGGCCGCCATGCGATCTCCGGCTCAGTTTCGTTTGTTGGCCGCAGGAGTTCCTGTCAGTATCCCGCCGACCAGGTTGAGAAGGAGTCAGATGAAGATTTCACTTTCTGAGGGTACTTGGGACAAGTCGACCGCCGACATCGTCGCGATTGCCGTTCCATCGGCGAAGACCAAGCTCAATCGAGCCTTGGGCCGAATCGAGGTCGTCACCGGCAAGGGGAGCATCAAGCCCCTCGTCTCCGACGAACGCTTCCAAGGCAAGGCATCGCAGACGCTCAAAGTCGCAGCCGGAGGCAAGGCAAAGTCCCGCTGGCTGTTGCTCGTCGGAATTGGCGACGAGACGGACACTCAGAAGATCGCGTGGAGCATGGGGCACGCGCTTGCATCCGCCGCGCGCGCGCAAAAGAGCGCGGCGGTCGAGCTCCCTGGAGTCACCCCGGAGTCGGTTCGTGCGGTGGCCCAAGGGCTCGTCGCCGGGGCCTATCGCTACACGGAGTACAAGAGCGACAAGACGGCGGCCGCGACGCTCACCTCCGCGGTCATCCTAGGCGCCCCGAAAAGCGTGCGCGGTCTCACCGCGGCCGTCCGCAAAGGCAAAGCGATCGCCGAAAGCGTCAATTTCGCCCGCGATCTCGTCAACCGCCCACCCAACGACTTGAACCCGGTGACCCTGGCGCGTGCCGCTTCAACAGAGTCCAGAAAGCTCGGACTGTCTTGCCGGGTGTGGAACAAGGCGCGCATCGAAAAAGAGGGCATGAACCTGTTGCTCGCGGTGAACAAGGGCAGCGCGATCGAGCCCCGTGTCATCCACGTGGTCTACAAGCCCGCGCGTGCCGAGAAGAAGGTCGTGTTCGTCGGCAAGGGCCTGACATTCGATTCGGGCGGCCTTTGCATCAAGCCGGGGGGCTCCATGGTTGACATGAAGTGCGACATGGCCGGCGCTGCTTCTACGCTCGGCATCGTGTTCGCTGCCGCGCGGCTCAAGCTTCCCGTCGAGGTCCACGCCGTCGTCGGTTCCACCGAGAACATGACGGGCGCAAAGGCCTACCGGCCCGGCGATGTCTACAAGTCGCTGGAAGGCAAGACGGTCGAGGTCATCAACACCGACGCCGAGGGCCGCTTGGTCCTGGCTGACGTGCTGACCTGGGCGGTGCGCAAGCTCAAACCCGACTACATGATCGATCATGCGACTCTCACGGGCGCATGCATGGTCGCGCTCGGTCCCTGGCGCGCGGCGCTCTACACCGACGACGACGAGCTCGCTTCGAAGTATCTCGAAGCCGGGGAGGGGGAGGGTGAGTCGTTCTGGCGCATGCCGCTCGACTCGGATTTGCGTTCTACTCTCAAGAGCTCGATCGCCGACCTCAAGCACGTCGGCGGCCGCTACGGCGGCTCGATCACGGCGGCGCTCTTCCTGAAAGAGTTCGTCGACGAGACCACGTGGATGCATCTCGATATCGCGGGCCCCGCGTTCGTCGACCGCCCCCATGGGCGGTTGCCGAAGGGCGGGACGGGGTTTGGCGTCGCGACCGGGGTGAGGTTCTTGGAAGGCCTCAAGTAGCCGGCGTCAGAGCCGGTACGGGAACGTCACCTTGAATGACGACTGCTTGAATCGTGGGACGCGTGCGCGCTTGACCGCGGATTCGATGCAGGAGCCAACGGGGGTGCCCTTGAAGGGGCCGGAGGCGACCTTGGCGCTGCTGGCGCGGCCGGTCTTCCCGCTGAATACGACGTTGACGGCGGCCGTTCCGCCGCTGTCCTTTTTGCAGGACTTCACGGCACCGCTTACACCCTGAAGTGCGGTCTTCACGTCACCACGTGTCGGTGCATCGGGGAGGCTCGAGCTGCTCGAGCTCGATGAGGTCGAGGCTTGCTTCCGCTTCGAAGGGGAAGACGAACCGCCCACGACTTCGTCCATGAGCGCATCGAGATTGTTGCCGCTGCGCTTCTTGGGCGCTGGTGCCGGCGTCGAAGTGGCCGTGCTCCGGGTCGAGCTCTTGGACGTTCGTGAGCGCCTCGTCGAGCTCGACGAGGTGCGCTTCTTGCGTGCCGGCTCGGTGATCTCGGGGGCTGGTGCAGCCTCCGCGGGCTCCTCGATCGTCGCGGCCTCGACGGGCTCCGCGTTGGCGAGCGCCTCCTCGGGCGGGTCGGCCGGGGCCTGTGCGGCGGTCGCCACGTCGGTGGAACCGGGCATGGCCTGACTGGGTTGAAGCTCGACCGCGGCCGTAATCTCGAGGGCATCGTCTTCGGAGCCTCCGAGCGCCATCCCGACCCCGATGCCGGCACCGACGATGGCGATGTGCATCGACCGAGCCTAGCGGAACGGCGACGAACCGATGGTCATGGTGCGTGCAGGCACCACTGACGGGGTGCTCAAAGCCTTAGCGTGAGTTAGGGTGCCGACTGATGCGCCGTCCCCAGTC
>JBGUEF010000390.1:0-3446 GCA_041821485.1 Deltaproteobacteria bacterium | reverse complement strand
ATGGGTCACCTCGAGAATCTCGGAGACCCCCACCTCAATGCCGCACTCCTCTTGGCATTCGCGCACCAGAGCCTCCTCGGGAGACTCTCCGTTCTCCAATTTGCCCCCGGGGAACTCCCACATGCCCGCCAAGTGCTGTCCCTCCGAGCGTCGCGTGAGGAGCACTCGCCCATCTCGGATTACGACGGCAGCCGCAACGACGACAGGGGCGGAGGCCCGTGGGCGATGCGCAGCATCGGTTTTACGGGCCACGTCAGGGCATCTCCCCGATGGCGCGACGTAGCTGGGCAGTCGCGACGCGCAGCCCGATCGCGGACTCGACGACGTCGACCTGCGCACGGATCAGCTCTGACTGCGCCTGCAGTAGAGTGGTCGTATTGACGATCCCTGCTTGGAGCTGCTCGCGAGTGACGCGATAGCCTTCGCGCGCAGCGCTGAGGCCGAGCCTGGCGGATTCCATGGCCGATCGCGACGCCAACAACCCGTGATATCCCTCGGCAACTTCGACACGAATCATATCTTGAAGCGCGATGACGTCGGCATGGGCACGCTCCAGCTCGGCCTGGAGCTGCTTGGCGCGCCCCTGTGCTCGAACCGTATCGTTCGGCGACCATCGAATCACTGCGCCCGCTTCCCAAGTGGGGTCGAACCGGTCTTGCTGTGGAATGACGCGCAGGTTGGGGTTCGAATACTGGGCGCTTCCCCGAATGAGCAGGTCGGGCATCCGGCCCCCGATGGCGCTCCGAAGTTGGTGTTTGCTCGCCACGATGTACGTCCGCAGCGCGAGTAGGTCCGGACGATCCCGAAATGCTCGCTCCTTCAGTGCTTCCTCGGTCTCCGCCGGGATGGCAACCACCGGCCCCGAGAGATCCTCACCGAGCGTCGGCAGCTCCTCGGTGTGCATCATGGCTTGGAGTGCACGCGTCGCGACTTGCAAACCGAACTTGGCGCGCTCGACCGCGACCCTCGCGGCCTCTTGTTGCGCTTCGACCCGAAGGAGATCGACCCGCGCCGCCGAGCCTGCCTGTACCAGCGACTCGGTTTCTTTCCTCTGTGACTCGGCGGCTTCGAGCGCGAAGTTGGCGACCCCGAGACCGGCTTCGGCGCGCGCAAACTCGTAGTAGGTCTGTCGAGCGGCGAAGGCGACGTTGTTGCGCTCCGCTTCGATCTGATAGCCGGCTGCGACCTCATTCTTCTTGGCCGCCCGATATGCGGGAAGAGCCTCGGCGAGCGAGTCGGTGAACGAGTACATCAGGGTCGCGTCACTCGCGAGCTGCTGGGTCAACGATGGGAACGTCACGGAGCCGAAACCCGGGATATCGTAGCTCGGGGTGTCGACCGGGCTGAGCCGCGAATAGCGACCGAGCAGCTCGAGTCGCGGGACCAGAGCCGACATCGCCTGCATCGCCCCACCCTTGGCGTCGAGCAACAAGGTCCTGGTTCGATCCAGGTCCGGCGAGGTCGCCACGATCCGAGTGACCGCCTCTGCCGAGGTCAACCCGCCCGGCACGTAGAGCGAGCGGAGCGCGCGCGCAGCCGCATCATCCGGCTGATCGGCCGGCTCCTCCAGCGCCAACTCGGGCTGGGTCCGTGCTTCGTCCATGGGAGGCGCCTGGGCGTGAGACTGGGTGATTCCCAGGCCGAAGAAGATGCCCGCGACCCCGACTGCGACCGTGTACCGATGAATGCTCATGAATGCTCCTTGCAGAATGCATGATACGCCGGCAACCAGCGGGCCAGCTTGCCGCGTCCGCAGCGCTAATCTATAGCCGTCGCCATATGGCTCAGGGACTCAAAGTTGCGGTGGTTGGAGCCACCGGAATGGTAGGCGCGGAGATGCTGCGCGTGCTCGAGCAGCGCGCCTTTCCCGTATCGGAGCTGGTGCCCGTGGCATCGGCTCGGAGCGCCGGCAAGACCGTGACGTTCAACGGAGCCGAGTGCCGCGTCGTTGAGATTGCGCCGGAAGTCTTCGAAGGCGTCGACCTCGCCCTCTTCTCCGCCGGCGGCGGCACCTCGCGGGAGTGGTCGCCGATCGCCGCCAGCAAGGGCGCCCTCGTGGTCGACAACTCCTCGGCATTCAGGGGCGACCCGGAGGTTCCGCTGATCGTGCCGGAGGTGAATCCGGACGCCGCAGCGCACCGGCCCAAGGGCATCATCGCCAACCCGAACTGCTCCACCATCCAAATGGTCGTCGCCCTGAAGCCGCTTCACGACGAGGCGCGTCTCAAGCGTATTGTCGTGGCGACCTACCAGGCGATCAGCGGGTCGGGCGCCACGGCGGTCGCCGCTTTCGAGGCGCAGGAAGCAGCCACCGTCCGAGGCGACGAGGTCGACAAGAGCAAGCTTTCCGGCCAGTTGAGCCGCAATCTTCTGATGCACTGGAAGCCTGATCCCGAGACCGGGTACCAGGAAGAAGAGCTGAAGATGGTGTCCGAGACTCGCAAAATTTTCGGGGACCCCTCCATTGCTGTCTCACCTACGGCGGTTCGTGTGCCGGTGATCACGGCCCATAGCGAGGCCATCACGGTCGAAACTCATGAGCCCCTCACGGCCGAACGCGCCCGCGAGCTCCTGAGCCAGGCCGAGGGCGTCGAGGTCGTCGACGACTTGAGCAATGGAATCTACCCGCAGCCGATCCATGCGGCGGGTCAGGACCCGGTGTACGTCGGCCGCATCCGCGAAGACGTCGGTAATCCAGGTGGCATCCAGATGTGGGTGGTCTCGGACAACCTCCGCAAGGGCGCAGCCCTCAACGCGGTCCAAATCGCTGAAAAGGTTCTATTAAAGTGACGAAATGTCAGGCCTTGGCGTAGAAGAGGGGCGGATCATGTCAGTTTGTCCGCCGCCCTCCCGAAAACACACGGCTTTTAGGCTCCGGCCGTTGGCCCGGGGATTGCACGCAAGTAGGGGTATGCACAACGGATTCTTATTCTTACTCACCCTGCTCGCAGCAATCCCGCTGCTCTCGCCAGCTGCCCTTGCTCAGGAGACGCAGCTGGACGCCATCACCAGCATAGACGGGGAAGTGCCCACCACCGACGCGGCGACAATCTATTTCAATGCGGAGAACTGCGCCGACGCCGCGAACACAGTCTACGACGTCACCCTGGTGAACGGCGATGGCGTCACGCAGATCTACATGTGGGCGGGTGTTCAGAATGGCGAGTGCCAGCTGAACGACAAGCGCACCGACCTGCAGCTCCTGTGCCGGCCGATGGCTAGCAGCAACCCTCGAACCGTCGGAGACAACGCCACAGTCTTCGACCTGACGCTCCAGGAGCTCGTCGATACCGGGGTCGTGGACTGCAGCAATACGGCGCTCGAAGGGCAGCCCTTCGAAATCTATTCGTTCCGCAACGAAGATCCGGGCGGCACCGACGTGCTACCAGCAGGCTATGGCGTCGCCGCATTCACAGTCGATGTGACCCCGCCGGCGCAGCTCGTCC
>JBGUEF010000389.1:0-3451 GCA_041821485.1 Deltaproteobacteria bacterium | reverse complement strand
ATCTACACATCGAGGATCATGGGCGAGGTGGCGGACCTGCAGGAGTACTTCGACAGGGTCGACAGGTTTCGCAAGGAGGGTCACCTCCTCGAACCGTCCGCATTCGTCTTCATCGATGACGGCTGGTCGGGTTCCCCGAGCCTGTATGGACTCGATGACATCTACACTACGGTGCAATTGACCTACGATCCGTCCGAGTCAACGCTGGATCACTATGTGCAACAGCTGACCGGCGACGGCGCCGAGTTCGTGTTTCAGATGATCCACTCGAACGTTACCTATCTGACCTTCCGGGGAGAAGGCGCTGGAATTCTGCACGCCAAACAGATTCGCGCCCACAACTTCCAAACCTCCTTCGTCCACATGTGGGACTGCTGGGCTGCCCGCTTCATCCGCGACTCGAACCTGGGGATGATTTACACGGTGGAGAATGACCAAGGCCTCGCCGTCATCGGCAGCACGAAGAAGGGCGCGGTTCGAAGCATAGCGACCCTTCATGAGCGCCTCGCGTTGAATGAACCACTCGGGGAGGCTTTTCGATACTGGTACAACGCGTACGGGCGCACCGACGATGAATGGGCTCTCGGCATCGTCGTTCTTGGCGATCCGACACTCATCGTGTGGGGAGACGTGACGGGTTTGCTCGAGCGCCAGCTGTCGAGCATTTCCGTCGTCGAGAGCCTTGAATGGATGGAGAAGACTCTTCGAGACCACCCCACACCCCAGGACTTGGACACCTTCGAGGACTACCGGCTCGCGCACCCGGAGTTCTTCGGCAGCTGACTACGCGCAGGCTCTTCGCACATGACCCCAAGAAACGCAGATATTTCGGTCACGATCCGGCCGAAAACCAATGGAACCAGGTTGGCACACGGTGTGCGTCTCGTTCGTTCTACCCGCAGCTGCGCGGCGAGGACGTGCCTGCCGGGGTTGCGGGTCATGCGTCACTTACTCGGGTTGATGTTGGTCTGCACGCTTGCTGTCCTGCCCCTGCTGGGCTGTGGTCAGTCGGCAGGCGATGGGGTAACTGGCGGCGCAGGAGGCAGCGGAGTCGCATTCCCCTGTACGGAGGAGGGTATCCTCGAGGCGGTTGCCGCGGGCCGTGGCCCACACGTGTTCGCATGCGACGGGCCGACCACGGTGGTGACGCATGCCGAGATTGCTTTCGACAACGACGTAATTCTCGATGGTGAAGAACGGCTGAAGGTCGATGGAAATCTCGACCATCGTCTGTTCGCCGTCGCCGAGGGCGTCACGGCAGAGCTGCGGGGGTTCGTGGTCACCCGAGGTGTCGCACCGCTCGGTGGCGCGATCTGGAACGCAGGGGTACTGACGCTGACGAACACCACCGTGTCGGGGAGCTCCGCAGCCGAAGGCGGCGGGATTCATAACGTCAAGGCCGGGACGATGTCGCTCATGGACGCCAGGGTGCTGGAGAACGAGGCAGACCTAGGCGGCGGCATCTTCAACGATGGGACGCTGTCCGCCGCGCGTACCCTCGTGTCGGAGAACACTGCGGCAGGGAGCGGGGCCGGCATCTTCAACGAAAGAGTGTTGACGCTGGCAGGCAGCACTGTGTCGGACAACACGGCGGGTGGAGCGGGCGGCGGCATCTCCAATGTGCCCGGGGGTGACGGAGGCGATGGGCCGGGGTTGGTGACCCTCATCAACAGCGACGTGTCGTGGAACACCGGGGACTTCAACGGCGGCGGCATTAGCAGCCACGGAGTGGTCACGCTGACGGGCAGCACCGTGTCGCGGAACTTGTCCGGCTCGGGCGGCGGTATTTACAACCACGGAACGCTCACTGGAGCGAGGAGCACCGTGTGGGGCAATTCCACTCAGACCTGCGGAGGTGGCATCGACAACGACGGGACCGTGACGCTGACCAACGTCACCATCTCGGGGAATACGGCAGAGCTTTGCGGCGGGGGGATCTACAACCAAACGTTGCTGACCGTGACGAGCAGCACGCTCGCGGGCAACGGCGCCGTGCGCGGCGATGCGCTTGGCTCAGACGTCGATGAAAAGGGGGGCGCGACAAGCTTGGCGAACACGGTGATCGACGGAAATTGCGACAGCGATACGCCTTTGATCTCCAACGGTTACAACATCGAAAGCCCTGGGGACACCTGCGGCCTAGATGAGGCAAAGGGCGACCAGGTCGGCGTGACGGTACAGGAGTTGGACCTTGGGCCGCTCGAGGACAACGGCGGATCGGCGCTAACTCACGCCATCACGAGAGGCAGTGCCGCGTTCAACGCGATCCCCGAACCGATGTGCCAGTTGGGCGAGGACGAACGCGGCGTGACGCGCCCGCAAGGCAATGCCTGCGATGTCGGAGCGTTCGAGCTGGAGTTGTGACGGAGCACGCCCGGCCTTGGCCCCGAACGGGATGCCCGTAGGAGGCGCTGCGATCTTTGTCGGAGAAGCCGCGTAGTATCGCGTGGTTGGACACCCGGAGAGTGACCCGTGGTACGCTCAGCCGTGTTGCACACGTACAGGGGGACGTATCGTGCCTAGCCGCAAGTTGGCTGTGTTGTTGGTGGTCGGCGCCGCTCTTGTGGCGGGTAGCTGCAGGGGCAACTCGTCGGCTGTTCCCTGTTCGTCCCTTCTGCGGATCGAGCTCGAGGTCACGACCGAAGTGGAGGGCCTCGACAACGTCATCAACGAGGTGCGTTGGATCATCACCGGGAACGGCATGGCGCCGATGATGGGCACGATTGACACCAGCGACCCCAACGCCACGGCCTCGGTCGAAGTCTTTGGGCTGGAACCCGGTCACTACGAGATTGAGCTCGAAGCAGAGTCAGACGACGGTGCGAGCAGCTGTCGAGGATCGGCGATGTTCGACGTGACCGCAGGCGTCGCCACCGAGGTGGCTGTGCTCCTCGGGTGTTCGGGCGAAGAGCGGCTCGGGGCTGTGCGCGTCAACGGCGACTTCAACATTTGTCCCGAGCTTACGAAGGCGGTCGTGGCTCCACTTCAGACCTCGGTCGGGAACGTCATCGACGTTCGATCCCAAGCCGTGGACGCCGAGGGGGATGCCATCGAGTACTCTTGGACCGCCGACAGCGGCACCTTCGCAAACCCTTCCGCTGCCGCCACCTTCTACACCTGTGAAGAGACCGGCGACCATCAGCTCACGATTTCCATCACCGAGAAGGGCTCCGAAGCCTGCGTCGATGACTGGACCGTCGACATCCGCTGCGTCGATGGGAGTGGTACCGGTGGCACCGGCGGGAGCGGCGCAACTGGCGGCACTGGTGGCATGGCTGGTGCGGGTGGTGCTGGTGGGACTGGCGCGGCTGGCGGCTCGGGCGGTCTGGGCGGTACCGGTGGCACTGAACAGCCAGTCGGGATTGCAGGCGGGGATCTTTCTGGTGGGTCTGTGCACGGTCGCCCAGTTCAGCTTTTGGGGAAACTACCTGCCCCGGGTCTATCCAATTCA
>JBGUEF010000388.1:0-3453 GCA_041821485.1 Deltaproteobacteria bacterium | reverse complement strand
CGATGATCTCCTCCAGCGTGGGAGGTGCCTCGTGCATGTACTTCTCGAACATCTCTTTGAAGGTCGCGAAGAAGGAGCCGATGCTGTTGAAGCCGTCGAGAGCTTCGATGCCGTGGTCCTCCGCCAAGTGGTTGGCGAGGTCGATCGGGTCCGTGTAACCGATGAAGGGGGTGTCATCCTCGTCGCCGAAGACGGTGAAGGAGCTTTCGGGCCGAATGAGCTCGAAGCCTTCTTTGTCCATCTCGAGGTACTTGATGAGCTCCTCGCGGAAGATCAGAAGCGCCCAGGCGCCGACGCTGTGCTTGTAGCCTTTGAAGAGCTCCTTGGTCGCGGCCTGTCCGCCGGGCCAGTTGGTCTTCTCGAGGATCAGCACCTTTTGGCCTGCCCGCTGGAGCTCTACTCCGGCCGTGAGGCCATTGTGGCCTGCACCTACGATGATTACGTCAAATTCGGACATCGATTCGTTCCTTTCGAGTCAGCCATGGCTGGCACGGAAATGCGAGGTTCCGGTGTGGAGAGTAAGGGTTCTGTCTGAATGGATCCTCTGCGCTCGATCGAAGAGTGTTTCCTCGGTTTCGATTCGCTCGGGATCCTGGATGCAGGCCTCAGGCGGGCAGGCCGCCGCGCACATCTGCTCGTCGTGGTGACCTACACACTCGGTGCAGAGCATGGGGTCGATGACGAAGATCTCCTCGCCCATCGAGATCGCGGTGTTGGGGCACTCGTCTTCGCACGCCCCACAGTTGATGCAGTCTTCTGTGATGATTGTCGCCATACCGGACCTCTAAGTGATGATGCAGCTGCGGCTGCTGAGGAACTCATAACACAGCATGACACAACAGACAAGAATTGTATCATGTTTCGTATGATTCTTCCTCATATCATTGAGCAGCGGACGCGAAATTGCGAAAACCCTGTCTGCCGGGGGACTTACGTCGCATCGCGGTCGATGGCGGGGGCGACCCCTAGCGGAACCGAACCGTCGCCTGCATGCCGCGCTCGCCCGGGTGCATCGAGAGCTCGGTCACGAAGTCAGGCTCGAAGCCTTCGCAGAGGTTCGGCTCCAGTCGCTGAAGGAGCGTGGCGAGGATCATCCGCATCTCCATCATCGCGAACTGCTTGCCGAGACACACGCGTGGCCCACCAGCGAACGGAACGTATGCGCCGCGGGGTAAGCTTCGCTCGAACTCACGCGTCCAGCGCTCCGGCCGGAACTCCAACGGGTGGTCGTAGTACTTGGCGTTGCGACCCATCGCGATGTGGCTGATCGTGATCGTCTGCCCCTTCTTGATCTCGTAGCCCTCGATGACGAGATCGCGCTGCGCCTGGCGAGCGTACGCCCAGACGGAGGGTAGCAGTCGAAGTGATTCCTTCACGACCATCTCGAGGTACGGGAGGTTCGGCAGGTCCTCGACCTCGGCGCGCCTTCCGTTCAACACGCGGTCGAGCTCCTCGCGCATCTTGGCCGCCTTGTCGGGATGCTTGGCGAGCAAGTACCAGGTCCAGGTCAAGGCATGCGCCGTCGTCTCGTGCCCTGCGAAGATCAAGGTCATCGCTTCGTCCCGAAGCTGCTTGTCGGACATCCCACCCTGTTCGTCCTCGACGAACACCATGTGCGAAAAGAGGTCGCCTCGGTCCTTCTTGTAGGTCCGCCGCTCGTCATGCACGCGCCTGATGATCTCTTCGATCTTCGCGATCGCGCGCTTCTTCCGGCGGTTCTCGGCCGTGGGCCACCAGTCGGGACGCGGGACCATCTTGTCGGCATCCGTGACCAGGATCTCGCTGATGTCGGCTAGCGCGTCGCGGATGGTGTCGGAGTCACCCTTGCCGATGTCGATGTCGAAGAGCGTGTCGGCGACGACCTCGAGAGCGAGCGCGTTGAGCTCGAGACGCATGTCTCTGCGCTCGCCTTCCTTCCACCGGTCGAGCATTCGCTCGGTGAAGTCGATCATCGTCGGCGCGTAGGCATCGACGCGCTTCTTATGAAAGCCCGGCAGGATGAGCTTGTGTTGGCGCTTCCAGGAGTCGCCATCGTTGGGAACGAGACCTTCGCCGAGAAACGGCTTCCACATCTGCTTGACGTAGTCCGGCTTGTAGAAGTCAGCCCAGTGCGTGACGTTGATTCCGTTCACGAGCGCCGGGTCACGCGTAAACATGAGGTCGCGGACCAGCGCGCGAGAAACGAACACGTCGCCGTGCTCTTCGTGCTTGTCGAGCAAGAAGCCGGACCGGTCGCTGATCATCTCCATCAGGCACCCCCAAAACCAGTGCCCCTTCCTTCGGGGGATGGGCTTGGTCGGCATCGAGCTCGGGCTGGCCTGCGCTGCGGCTTCGGCGGTCACCAAAATTATCCCTTTCAAAAAGGGGACTGTCCCCTTTTTTCTTCAGCCGGTTGTAATCATAAGGGTTGGGGGGGTGCAACCGGTTATCCTCTCTTCACGCAGGTTCATGGAAGACTCTCCACTCATCGATGAAGTTCTCGATCGTTATCGGCAGGCGCTGGGGCCCCACTACGCGCGGTACCGGGGGCATGTGTATCGGGTTTATCACTACACCCGGCACCTCATTGCGCAGCAGGGGAATGACGCGGACCGGGACGACTCTGCGATTGCGGTAGCCGCCGCCTTTCACGACCTGCGTTTCGCAACCGAGCAAACGCTGGACTATCTCCCACCGAGCATCGCCTCGGCGACCGAGCATCTCGATAGTCTCGGCCTTTCGGAGGTCGCGCCCGCCGTCGGCCGAATGATTGGCTTTCATCACAAGCTCACGCCATACCGGGACGAGGATGCGGCTCTCGTCGAGCCTTTCCGGCGCGCCGATCTGGTCGATCTCTTCGCGGTGCCTGGGGTGGGTGTCCCTTTCGCGCTTCGCCGCGAGGCCCAGTCGTCATACCCGAAGTGCGGATTTCGCGGCTTCGTGTGTCGAACGCTCTTTATTGGAGCGCTGAAGCAGCCCTGGCGGCCCCTGCCGATGCTGCGCTGGTAGCCCGCCGCAGCGCGACCGAGCGCTCTATCCCACGATGCGATGGGGGTCGTCTCCGTCCCAGCGTTGTGTCGCTTTTTCGATTTGTTCGAAGAAGCCGAGAAGGGGCGGGGTGGCCTCGAGGAGCTCGACATACGGTTCGGCGGGCGAACGGCGCTCGAGGTAGCTGTGGGGAAATCTGGCGGCCAAGCACGCGGCGGGCCGCGCGTAAAAGGCTTTACGTTCGCCGCGACGGGAACTACATGAAGACACGGTGGAGATGGAATATCGACGACTGGGCAATGCGGGCCTGAAGGTCAGCGTGCTCTCGTTCGGCTCCTGGGTGACATTCCACAATCAGCTCGGCCACGAGACTGCGTTGCAGTGCATGCAAGCAGCCTGGAAGGCGGGCGTGAACTTCTTCGACAACGCCGAGGTCTATGCCGACGGCAAGTCGGAAATCATCATGGGGCACGTCGCCCGGGAGCT
>JBGUEF010000387.1:0-3480 GCA_041821485.1 Deltaproteobacteria bacterium | reverse complement strand
GCTCTCGATCGATCCGAGTCCGCGTTGCGGTTCGATCCCGCGGAAGCGACCGACCTCGGGCTCGTTGCCTCCGGCGAACGCGTGGCAGGCCGGGCAGGTCAGACCGACCACCTCGACCAGAATCACCTTGCCGCGGAAGTCGCTAATCGCGGTGACCTGACCAGTCTGGTCCTTCAACGCCAAGTCCGGATAGAACTGACCTACGGTCGGTGGCCAGCCTCGCAATGGCCGCGTCGGCTCATAATTTTGTGGGTTTTTCGAGCGGATCGTCTCGACGGGAGGCGGGGAACGCTCTGTGGCCGAGCGCCCCTTCTTGGGCTGGAGCGCGGCCGGATCCATCTGCTTCAACGCGGCAATCGGATCCTTCTCAACCTCACGGAGCCAGTCCCTGGGGCCGGGAGGTGGCGGCGACTGGAACTTCGATGCCACCCATTCAGCATCGATGATTGCGGGAGTAGGATCGCTGGGAGCGGCCGGCGTGGCGCTGGGCGTGTCAGGCGAAACCGGGTCCGGTGGCGCAGCTCGCTCGCAGGCAACGAGAACGAACAGGAGCGCAATACAAAGTAAGGCGCGCGCGCGTATGAGCACGGTCACGCGAAGAGCGTATCAGAACCCGGCGATGAAGTGGCCGAATGCCCACGTTGCCGGAGCGGTGAACGCCAGCGCGTCCGCTCGATCCAAGATACCGCCATGACCAGGCAGGATGCCGCCGGCGTCCTTCACGCCGCTGCTGCGCTTGAGGACGGACACCCATAGGTCCCCGGCCTGACCCGCGGCGCCGGCGAGAACGCCGAGCGCGATCGCATCGAGAACACCGAGTGACGGCAGAAAGAAGCTGATGACGACGGCGCAGACAACCGAAGCGGCTAAGCCACCCGCTGCTCCTTCGATCGTTTTGTTCGGCGAAATGCGCGGTGCTAGCTTGGTTTTTCCAAACTTTCGTCCGACAAAATAGGCAGAAGTGTCGCTGCCCCAGGCAAGGGCCATCGCAAGCAAGACCCAGGCCCCCGTCGGAGGGAAGTCGCGCACGAGAGCCACCGCGGAGAGACTGCCTCCGACATAGACCGGAGTACCGAGCAGCCAGCCAATGCGCACGCTCGCGTTGTGAAGCGGATCCTCTTGCAACAGGCTCCACGCCATCGCGCCGACGACGATGATCAACACGACGCTGTACAATGCCGTTGCTGTGTTGACGAAGATGATCGTGGACGCGAACAAAACCGACGAGAACGAACCCCAAGCTCGAAGCCCGTGCGACGACGGAACTTTCATTGCCATCAGCTCGTAACCGGCGATTGCAATGGCAGTCAGAATGAACGCTCGCCAAAGCCAAAGTGGACCGGCGAACATCATCCAGATGATGATCGGAACGAGCGGCAGGACTGACACAACGCGAAGCGTGGTTCCTGACAGACGCTTCTTCGCGGGTGGTTGCTCGATCGCGTCGTTCATAGTGCGCGCTCCAAGTCGTTGCGTGTCTCGGTGGTAGATCGATCGTGATCCGCGTCGGGAACGAGGCCGAAGCGTCGATCCCGCCCCTGGTATGCCTGAATGGCGCAATATAGCGAATTTGCATCAAAATCCGGCCAGAGCTCATCGGTAAAATAGAGCTCCGCATAGGCGGATCCCCAGAGGAGAAAGTTGCTGATTCGCTGCTCGCCGCCGGTTCGGATCATCAAGTCGACGGGACCGACATCCATCGACGGAAGCAACTGCGAGATCGCCGCTTCGTCAATGTCGTTTGCATCGATCTCACCGTTCCGCGTTCTGGTCGCAAGCGCGCGCGCTGCGTCGATCAACTCTTCGCGCCCGCCGTAAGAGAGCGCAAGGTTCAGCGTCATGCCTTGGTTCGACTCGGTTTCGGAACTGAGCGTTTGCAACCGCGACTGCGCATGTTGAGGAAGCTTGTGCAGGCGACCGATCGCGGACAAGCGAATCTCGTTGTCGACTAGCTCATTGCGTTCCGACACGAGGCACTCGCACAAGAGATCGACGAGCGCGTTGATCTCCGCTTGCGGCCGATCCCAGTTCTGCTCGCTGAACGCGTACAAGGTCAGCGCGGGGATGCCGAGCCGCCGTGCAGCGCGCATCGTCGCGCGCACCGCATCCGCACCGCGCTCGTGTCCGGCGGTGCGTGGTTTGCCTCTCGCCTGAGCCCAGCGCCCGTTTCCGTCCATGATGATGGCGACATGTTGCGGAAGTCGGCTAACATCGACCAGGGCCATTGCGAGCGAGTATCATGCGACCCGGAAGGCAGCAAGAACGCCTGCAAGCGCCGAGAGAAGGGCAATGATGGCTGCAATGGAGAACGAACACGCCGAAAATGGCGTAAACAGCGCAATAGTTGGCCTTTTTCGCCCAATTTTCTCGCAGCCAGGTGTTGAAAGAGCGGATCGAATGCTTAGGTTAGGCGGCTATGGCTGAACGTGATTTCTACAAGATTCTCGGGGTTTCGCGGGAGGCGAGCCCGGCGGAGATCAAGAAAGCCTACCGGCAGCTTGCCAAAGAACTGCACCCGGACCGCAACCCGGATGACAAGGAGTCGGAGGAGCGTTTCAAGGATGTCTCTGCCGCTTACGCCGTCGTTTCGGATGCCGAGAAGCGGAAGCTATATGACGAGTTCGGCGAGGCGGGGCTTCGGGAGGGCTTCGACCCTGAGGCTTATCAGGCGGCGACCCAGGGAGCTGGCGGGTTTGGGGGATTCGACTTCGGGGATATCTTCGGCGGCGGGGGCCGGGGCGGCCCGGGTGGTCGCCACGTCGAGTTCGATCTCGAAGACCTCCTCGGCGGACGGGGCCGGGGTCGCGGCGCCTATGTGCGGGCTCCCCAGCGGGGTGCCGATATTCAGTCCGAGGTGACGATCGATTTCCGCGATGCCGTCCTCGGCTGCATGCGGGAGTTGAGCCTCCGCTCGTCCGAGGGAGAGCGGATGCTGAAGGTCCGGATCCCTGCCGGGGTTCGAAACGAAGGGAAGATCCGGCTTCGGGGTCAGGGAGGCCTGGGAGCCAATGGTGGCCCGCCGGGAGATCTGGTTCTCAGGGTCAAGGTGAGGAAGCACCCCTACTTCTCGATGAGGGGAAGGCAGCTCCACGTCAGAGTTCCCGTATCACCTCTAGAGGCCTACTCTGGGACCAAGGTCACGGTGCCCACACCGGAAGGTAGCGTTCAGCTGTCGATTCCGGCGGGTTCCCAAAACGGCTCGAAGCTTCGTCTCCGTGGCAAGGGAATTCAGCAGAAGAACAAGCCGAAGGGCGATCTGATCGCCCATCTCGAGATCGTGATGCCGCCGGGCCACTCGGACGAGGTTGAGGAGGCCCTGAAGACCGTGGAGGACGCGTTCGACGGGAATCCGCGAGAGGGCCTAGTGCTCTAATTGTTTCACGTGCAACAGTGGCCCGAGGGCTGGTCCGGGCCGGTTATGTTTCACGTGAAACACCGATCGTTCGGCCACGTTTGACCCCCGGCAGACCCTGAGCTTAG
>JBGUEF010000386.1:0-3484 GCA_041821485.1 Deltaproteobacteria bacterium | reverse complement strand
GTGGCCGACAAACACACGACCTTCGCCGGACGCGAGGCCTTCGGTGCTGTTGACGAACACGAAGACGTCAACGGGAAGCTGGGCGTTGGTGCGGTAGGCAACGACGACCAGGTCGTCTCCGTCTGCAAGCACGACGCCGTCGAGTTGAAGGAGCGGTGCGTCCTCGCCTGGCAAACCGATGCCGATATCGTAGGTGCCGGCCGGGAATGGGATCTTGCCTGTGCTCTTCGAATATTCGAGCGTGCCGAGCGCGGTCTGCTCCACGCCGTTGACGAAGAGCGCAACGGCGGTGCTCTCTGCCGAGGGTACTTCGGGCGCGAGATGAACTGCGGTCACGTTGGCCGTGCCCATCGGCATACCACCAGTGCCGCCGGTTCCGCCCGAGCCACTGTCGTCTCCGCAACCGACCACCCCGAATGCCAGCGCCGCTACGAAACCTAACCAGAAATTCTTACGATTCATTATATTCTCCTCAGACCTGTCTAAGTTATGTCTAGGTCTTGTCGAGGTTTCTAGCATCGCGGAATCAGGCGTCAAGCTCCCGGCGCTTCTTTTTTTCTTGCTTCAAGCTTGATCGCAAAAATCACTGGGTATAGACAACCCTTAGACAACTTCTGCACGGGCCCAGCGCCGCGTGTGACCCAAAAGGATTAACATGGCGGACGAGGCGAAATACCGGGTAGGCATGGTCTCCAAGATGACGGGACTGTCGACTCACACACTCCGCATGTGGGAGAAGCGCTACGCCACGGTGCTGCCCAAACGCACCGAGGCGGGTGGGCGCCTCTACACCGACGCCGACATCCAGCGGCTCCGGCTCCTACACAAGCTCGTGCAGAGCGGCCACTCGATCGGCGGCATCGCCAAGCTGCCCGACACCGACCTCCGACACATGGCCGCAGGTTCCTCTGATCGGTCGCTCCAACCGGCGTCGCGACACCTCCCCGAACTGCGCGAGCGCGTCATGGCAGCGGTCGAGCGCCTTCGTCCTGAAGAGGCCGAGCAGTTGCTGTCACGCGCCGCGCTGAGCACCGAGCCACGCGAGTTCTTGGAAGTGGTCGTCGGTCCGATCATGACCGAGATCGGCGACCGTTGGAAACGGGGCGATCTTCGCATCGTGCACGAGCACGCCTGCTCGACCGTCATGCGTGGCCTACTGTTTTCACTCATGCGCCTCTACCCGGCAAACGATGCGGTGCGCCGGGTCGTAGTCGGAACACCAGCCAAGGAGGACCACGAGCTCGGCGCGCTCATGGTTGCGATGCTGGCAGCCATGCACGGCTGGAGTGTCCTCTACCTAGGCCCGGACCTCCCTGCTGAGGAAATCGCCTATGCGGTCACGGACACCAAAGCGGAGCTTCTCATGCTCTCCGTAACCAATCTATCGCCCAAGGCCTCGCAACGAGAGGTTGCCGCGATCGAGGAGCAGATCCCGAAACGGGTGAGGATCCTCGTCGGAGGGCGAGCGGCCAATGTGCCCACCGAGAGTAGGGCGCAGATACAACAGGACCTCGCGCTGGTGGAAGCAGAGCTCAGTCGCTAGCGCTCTCGGCTCGTTTCGACCGCAGCAGTCCCTTCGGCGCAACCGTGAAGATCGGTTCCTGTTGGAGGCCCATGGCGTCGAAGATCGTGTTGGCGCACAGCAGTCCCGAAGTAAACGCGGCCTCCATGTGCGTCATCGGGTAGGGCAGGCGGACCCAATCGCCTGCCATCAGCAAGCCCTCGATGGGCACGTTGGGCTCGGGTCGGAAGGCGCGCTGCCCCGGCGCAAACGCTGGGAAGTCATGACGGACCTGCAAGACGTCCGCAGTGATCGACAGTCCCGCGAGCTCTGGGAAGTAATACTCGAGCTCCTCGAGAAAGAGGCGTCGCACCTCCGAATCACGAACCACGTCGCGCGGCAGTGCGTAGCTGTGGAGCTCGAGGACCGCGCCGCCGTGAGCCTCGACCCAAGCGCGCGCCTCGTCGGTGATGCGGTGATAGAGGGTGACTGAGTCGAGCACCCGTTGGCGATCCACATTGACGAAAGTAGGTAAGCCTGGCCGGACGTCCCGATCCACCCAAATGCGCCAGACCGCATATCCATGTGAGGTGCGCAGCGCCTGCATGTTCGCCACGAAATCAGGGTGCGCCTCGCGCAGCCAATCCGAGCCGTTGACGATCTGTTGCATGCCGGGGATGTCCGCCGCGATCACGACCCAGTCGTACTCCTCCCCTGCGACCCGAAAGCGCTTGCGTTCACCGCGCTCGACGCCATCAACGGGCGTGCCCAGGCGCAGGTCGACGCCGTTTGCCTCCAAGTCGGCGCGGATCGGGGTCAGAAGCGTCGTTTCGTAGTCACCTAGCGGATAGTCGTACATCAAGCCGAGGTCATGGCTGAGGTAGTAGAAGTGAAACGCACGGAGCACGTCAGCGGTAGACAGATCCGCTTCGTCTGAAAAGAACGCGCGTGCAAACGTTCGAAACGAAACACGGAGCTCAGCGGGCAGCGCAGCTTCGTCGCAGAAGCGTTCAAATGTCGTTTCATCGAATGCCTCGTAGGCATGCCTCATGTCGAACCGAACGAACGCATCGAGCCGGTCTCGCGTCCGCTTGGGGATGACATCGCGCCACCGGAAAAATCCGCGCCGCCCAAGGTCGACGATGTTGAGTGCAGGGGTTGTCTCGACATCTCCAAAGCTCAGCGGACGCCGGTCGCTATCGAGGATCAGGTAGTCTTCGATCTCCCGGAAGCCGTCGCGAACGCCCAGACGATCGAGAAAGCGGTTGAGGTTGTAGTACTGCCGGAAGAAGGCATGAAACCCATGCTCGATGGTCTGCTCCCCCTCACCCACAGGGACTTTCCACGCGCCGATCTTCCCGCCGAGGTATGCGTTCCGTTCGAAGAGCGTGACAGCGATGCCCCGTTCGCCCAGTGCCGCCGCGACGCCGATTCCCGCCAGGCCACCTCCGAGCACGGCCACGCGAGGGGCATTACCGGTGAGCACGCGCGGCAAGCCGTGATCGACCGCGTTCGCCGCTTGCCTGTAGCCTCCGAGCTTTCGCTCGATGAGACCCCCGAGGGCCGGGGCCCAGTTGACTCGCCGCACAAATAGCCAGGCCGCCACCAAGATGGCGGCGAGAATCAACCACCAGCCATTCACCTGGTGAAGGTCCTGTCGATATTCGATATAACCAGAATTCCTAATCCCATGTGTCTACTGTCGGTCTGAATGTTGTCCAGTTCTTGTCAAGGTGGTGTTTTGGTCGCATATGCTCGATTCGTCAACTCGTCATGGACAACCTAAACGACATCGGAATTCTCGGAAGCGGTCCTGCTGCCCTGTCCATCGCGGCTGCCTGTGCCCGGCGCGGCGCGTCGGTTGCGCTGATCTCCCCTGAGCCCGAATCACCATGGAAGCCAAACTACTGCCTATGGGCTGACGAAGTACCCCATGGGATGGAGGACCTGGTCGAGCACGTCTGGGCCGAGGCGTGCGTCGTG
>JBGUEF010000385.1:0-3489 GCA_041821485.1 Deltaproteobacteria bacterium | reverse complement strand
GCGCCTACACATCGCGGCTGGCGCCGTCGGCGTCGCGCAGTTCTTGTTGGACCTCGGAATCGACTATGCCAAACAGCGGCAGGCATTCGGACAGCCGATCGCCGCCTATCAGGCGATTCAATGGATGCTCGCGGACAGCGCCACCGAGATCTACGCAGCCCGCAACATGGTCTACCACGCCGCCTGGCTCCTCGACCAAGGCGACCACGCGACCCGCGAGATGTCGATGGCCAAGCTCTACGCGACCGAGATGGTCAACCGTGTGTGCGACCTCGTGCTTCAGGTCCACGGCGGCATGGGCTGGATGAAGGACACCAGGACCGAGGGCTTCTACCGATCACTGCGGGTCATGCGAATCGTCGAAGGGACCAGCGAGATCCAGCGGATGATGATCGCGCGCAGCCTTTTCGCCGGCTGAGACGTCCATCGGGTAGGGGCCGGGCTACCCCCCGGCTACTGCGGGGATGATCGAAATGATCAGGCCGTCGGTGACGGGGGTGTTCAGGCCGTCCATGAATCGGGCGCTCGTGTCGCCGACGAACACGTTGACGAACGGCCGGATGTCGCCCTCCGGCGTTAGGATCCGCGCGGAGAGGCCAGGGTGACGCGCTTCGACCTCCGACAGCGCACCGCCTAGCGTGTCGGCGTCGACGGTAACCTCGGCGGCCCCCTCCGTGAACGGTTGCAGACCAGTTGGGATACGCACAGTCACGCGATTCAAGGCCACCTCCAGTCAACGCTCCACGACGGCGACCACCGGCTGCTCGGTCGTGCGCATCGACGCCAGGACGACCCTGTCGAAGCGATCGGTTTCTGTTAATGCGATGCGCGCCGCCTCACGTGCCAGTCCTTCCTTGTCGGCATCGTCGACCATGTTGATGACGGGCACCACCGCGCGGCCCGCGGAGCTTCTGAGCAGCCCCGCATCGCTGACCATCAGGCGCGCCACATGCTGGGGCTCGATCACCATACCCGGCCGCAATCCGGTCGCCGCGCCGAGATGTTCCAGGCGATGACCGATCTCGTCCGACAACGGCTCACCCAATGCGCGGGCAGACACGATGCAAATCAGGGTGCTGCAGTCGGGGGGCAATACGGGTTCACCGTCTCTAGGGGCTTTGATGAATCGCATGCGCGCGCCGTCGGCTTTGACGAAGGTAGCTTCCCGCCGCGTGTCGGCATGCAATCGCGACACGAGCTCGGGCGCGATGCCGCGATAGCGTCCCGGCTTGCCGGAAGGCGCGGCAAAGCCGATTCGGTCCAACTCGGCGTGCTCCTGCACTCGAGCCGGAAGCTCGGACTCCTCCGCAAGCACGGTCGTTAGATCCAGGCGCTTGGGAAAATGAGCCGTGAACACGGTTGCCGTGAGTGCCACGCGTCCGGGGTGCCGGGCCACGAGATTATAGAGCGTGCTCTTCTTCCCTCCCGCACCCACGGCGCAGATCACGCCGCGACGCGCCTGGAACAAGTCGAGTATTTCGTCGTCAGTCATGTTGTCAGCGCCAGTACGCTCGATATCGGTGGCAGAAAGCCGGCTGCCATTTGCCAGCTGTCACCGGCATCGCGACTGGCGAACAGGTGCCCGCCGTTGGTACCGAAATACACCCCGCAGGATTGGCCGGGGAGGGTGTCCATGGCTTCTCTGAGCACCCCTACATAGGCATGCTGCTGCGGCAGACCAGCGCTGCGTTCGGCCCAACTCGCCCCTCCGTCGTCACTTCGGTAGACGCGCAGCCGGCCGTCTACCGTCGCACGCATGTGTGAGTTCGACATCGGGATGCGAAAGAGCATGTCCGCGTCGGCGGCGTGGGTTGCGATGGCGAAACCATAATCACTGGGCACGTCGCCTGTGACCTCCAGCCAGGAGCGCGCACCATCGTCGCTCCGATACACGCCGCAGTAGCACTGGCGGTACAAGCGCCCGCCCGGATGCAGGATCAACCTGTGCACGTTGTGCCCGGCTTCCGGGTTTTCGCGCGGAATGTTCTCGGCGCGCACCCCCTGGTTGGCAGCGTGCCAGCTGAGGCCGCCATCGGTGCTGCGATACACACCACCGGCAGACACCGCTGCAAACACGTTCTGGGCATCGGCCGGGTCGAAGTACACGGAGTGCACGGCGAAGATGCCCTTCGACGGCTCCCAGAAGCGATTCGTCGGATGCTCGTTGAGCCCCTCTACCGGTTGCCAGCTCTCACCGTCGTCATCCGATACGAACAGCCCGGCGGGATCGATACCCGCATACAAACGTCGGCCGTCCGGCGTCATGGCCAGGTACCAGATGGCTTTCAGGCTTTCCTCATATCTGCCCCTGAGGTGATGCGGTGAGGATGCGAGCGGCTCCCAGCTCGTGCCGGAATCGTCGCTCGCGTAGACATGCGCCCCCCATATGTTGTGATTGGCAGCGGCATACAAACGCCCGGGCCGCGTCGGATGCGCACAGACATGTGAAATCTCATGCCCCTCGATCTGTGGGGCGCCGATGTTCCACTCCGTGTGCGCGCCATCGGTCTCGACACGGAACAGGCCTCGGCGTGTGCCGACGAAAAGGGTAACGCTGCGGTGGTCGGTCATGGAGCCATCGCCTCAGACGAACGCCTCGAAGGGCTGCACATCGACCTGTGAACCCGCTTCTATGATTTCCGCGTTTTCGGGAACCACGATGAAGCAGTTGGCCTGGGTCATCGAGCTGAGTATGCCGGAGCCCTGCTGACCCGTTTTCGCGACCGCGTACTGCCCGTGCTCGTCGCGCGACAGAACGCCCCGCAAGAACTCGGTGCGGCCAGCCTTGGTTTTGATCGCCGCCGCGCAGGTGGCGCTGATCAACACCGGTGTCTGTGGTTGCAGGCCGCTGAGCTTCAAAATCGCCGGACGCGCTAGCTGGTAGAAGGTGGCCATCACCGATACGGGGTTGCCCGGCAAACCGAAGTACAGAGCGTCACCCAGCGTGCCGAACACGGTCGGCCGGCCGGGTTTGATGGCAACCGACCAGAAGTCGATCTGGCCGATCCCATCGAAAATCTCAACGAGGTAATCGGCTTCGCCGACCGACACGCCGCCGGAGGTCAAAATCAGATCGGCACTCTCCGCCGCGCGCCGCAAGCCCGCTTCGAGCTCGTCGGGGCGATCCGGAATGACGCCGAGATCGTCGATCTCCGTACCCAGTCGCTGCAACATCCCGAACAGCGTGTAGCGATTGCTGTCGTAAATCTGGCCCGGCTGCGTCGGCGTGCCGACCTCACACAGCTCGTCCCCAGTAGAGAAGAACGCCACTCGTGGACGCCGCAGCACATCCACCTCGGCGATGCCAATGGACGCGAGCAGGCCGATGTGCGCAGGATGCAGCTGCACTCCGGCTGGCAAGGCGACATCACCCGCTCTGATGTCCTCACCGGCCGGCCGCACATTGGCGCCGCGCAAAGGCAACGCCTCGATCTGCACCCGGTCGTTGTGGGCGGTGACACGTTCCTGCATGACAACGGTGTCCGCACC
>JBGUEF010000384.1:0-3497 GCA_041821485.1 Deltaproteobacteria bacterium | reverse complement strand
CACGCTGTTCTCGGCGCCTCGGGATGCGAGCATGGTGCTCCGACCGCGTTTGTTCTTCCTACGCTCCCGAAGTTGGTGTCGTCTACAGCCTCACATCTTACCAGTGCGCCTGTATTTTCGACCCAGGCAGCTTGGTCGACGATGGGGCATGAGCGTCACAAGCTGAGGGAAGGCGGTTCACTTCGTCGGCCTTCGAGTTGATCGCCCGAAGCTCATCGATACGTGGGCGTCGGCCCGAGCGAGCTAGTGGCCTGCGTGCAGTCATGTCGACCCCTGCCCAGACGGTTCTCGCGAGCCGACTGGGACGCGATAGCAGGTGGTGTATCCCGTCAGCTGAACTCGGACACAAAAAGGCTCTGAGTTAAGAGACACTTTGCCGAGGGCGAGAGCTCTGCTGACTCTCTTCATCGGTCGGCTCCAATGGGCCCATCATGGGCCAACAAGGCCCATGATGCTTTAGTCGAAAGCAGGTTATCGTCTGGCCTATGAAGACCAAATCGGGCTGGCTAGTTCTCGCACGTCGCGCCGCTCTGTCGTTGTCGGTCACTTTCCTCTTGGGCGGCCATTGCGGCATGCAAGAACAGGGGACGGACCCCGCGATCGCGGACGTGCCGGATCCGACGTCGGCCGCAGCGCCCAACAGGTTTCACCAGTGTGCCGAGTTTACCGAGACGCGTCGCCCGTTCTTCGGGGAGCTCCACGTCCACACCAGCAATTCGTTAGACGCCGACCTCGAGGGAACGCGTCTCACCCCGAGGGACGCCTATCGGTTTGCGAAGGGGCATCCGGTCTCCCTCCCCAAAGTCGACAAGTCGGTTCAGATCGCTCGGCCTCTCGACTTCGCGGCCGTCACCGACCACGCGGAGTTCTTGGGCTTCATCGGCATGTGCAGCGACCCCAAATCGGGGCGGTACAACAAGAAGGGGTGTCGAATCTTCCGGAACCGCCCGAACTGGGGCGTGATGATCATCGACGCGCATCTATCCGACGAAAACAACTTCCACAATCCACCACGCGCATGCGGTGATGCCGGCGACCACTGCTACCCCTATCGCGAGCAAAAATGGGACGAGATTCAGCAGGAGGCGGAGGCACAAAACGACCAAAGCGACAAGTGCCGTTTCAGTACTTTCGTCGCCTACGAATGGTCGGCATCTCCAGGCGACGGGGTCGTGAAGGTGGGCAAAGTGCACAACATGCACCGCAACGTGATCTTTCGAAACGCGACGGTGCCCCACGTGCCCATCGACTTCTTCGATGCCGCACACGCCCAAAACCTTTGGGCAGGCTTGCGAAAGCACTGCCTCGACGCCAACAACGGATGCGACGTGTTGGCGATCCCGCACAACGCGAACTTGAGCGCCGGGCGGATGTTCGACGAGCGGATGTTCGAGCGAGACAAAAAAGACACGCCACCGATGACCGCGGAGTACGCCAAAGAGCAAAACGCCATGGAGCCCTTGATGGAGATCTATCAGCACAAGGGCAGCTCGGAGTGCCTGCCCGGTCAGACCTCCGGAGACGAGCTTTGTGGCTTCGAGGTCGTTCCCTACGACAACCTTCGCGCCGCGAAAATGGACAAGCACGAAGGGATCAACGTAGCCGACACGATGCGCTACGGTCTCGGCGAGGGGTTGAGGTTGGGTGAGAAGCTCGGCACGAACCCGTTCCAGTTCGGGATCATCGCGAGCACGGACAACCACCTCGGCCTGCCCGGCAACACCAACGAGTCGCTGTTCGTGGGAGGTGGCGGCGCAAGCAAAGTTCACCTCGGCGAGGACGTCGCGGAGTTCCCCGATCGCATTTTCTTTGGGGGTGGGGGGCTAGCTGGGCTCTGGGCCGAAGAGAATTCACGCGAGGCGCTATTCCGGGCGCTCCGGCGCAAAGAGACATTTGGCACGAGCGGGACTCGATTGTCGGCTCGGATGTTTGGCGCTTGGGACTTCCCCAAACAGTGGTGCGGGATGCGCGACCGCGCGAAAGTCGGTTACGAACGGGGCGTCCCGATGGGTAGCGAGCTGACCGCGCCTCCAGGGCCCCGGGCGCGGCCGGTCTTTGCCATCGAAGCGGTGGCGGATGCGGGAACAACGAAGCTGCCCGGGGCCAAGCTCCAGCGCATTCAGGTGGTCAAGGGCTACCTCGACGACGCAGGCAAACCCCAGACACGCGTGTTCGATGTGGCAGGGGACGCCGAACGCGGCCGAGACTTGAATCTCGATACCTGTGAGCCCAGCGACGAGGGCTTCAATACCCTGTGCACGACATGGCGCGACGATACCTTCCGCCCTGATCAAAGGGCGTACTACTACGTGCGGGTCACCGAGGTGCCGACTTGCCGCTGGAGCACGCGGATGTGCGTTGCCGCGAAGTACGACTGCGACAACCAAACCCGCGAGATCGACAAACAATGCTGCGGCCCGCGCGCCGGCCTGAACCCCCGTCATTGCGGCGAAGTCGTCTGTGATGAAGCGCACGCCGATGATTCGTGTTGTCAGCCCGACGTCGTGAGCCCGGTGATCCACGAGCGCGCGTGGACCTCACCCATTTGGTACACGCCCACCAGCGCGCAGTAACGGAAGGGGTGCGCTTTGGACCTACTTGAGGTCTCTCATGATGTGGCGAACAGCTTCTTTCACACCCCTGTCGTTCCTCAAAACGTTGTCCGTCGCGAGATGTGAGCCGAGATGATCGCGAAGGTGACCCAGCGGACAGGGCGTTTGTTTCGACTATGCGCAACCGCGGTCCCCTCGTCTTCGCTGCCAACGCTTGCAATCGACTTCGCCGAACGCATCGCCGAATAGGGACAAAATCCGAACCAGGTCGACGGCGATGCCACCTTCCATGTCGACCAATCGTGCTTATCTGTGCCCATGGGTTTGTAAAACTCGCCGAGTTGGAGAGGAGGTGAGAAGCAATGGATTGGGGAATCGTTCTGTCAGTTTTGGTGGCAAACCTCATTCTCATCCTGTCGGTAGCGACAATAGGCGCGTTGCTTTTTGGAATCGCTGCTCGGGGTATCAAAAAGGAAATGAAGGTCGGCGGCACACCTAAGTGCCCAATCCCGGGGTGTCCCTTTCATGAGGACATCGAGAGCGCCATGAAGGCAGCCAAGAGCGAGGCACAGCCGCATGCAGCTTGAGCCCGGCGGGCAACTCTAGCGACGTAAGTACTGGCCGACCAGGATCGCCACGCCGATGAGGACTAGAATCAGCGGCCACGAGATATTGACGGTCATGAAACCGCCCAGCCCTATGAGAGTGAGGCCACCGGACCAAATCCAGTCCCACGTTGCGGGCTGGTAGGGGGATTTCGAAGTGAGATAGTAGAGATTGGACACCAGCCCATACAGGCCTGCGCCCAGAAGCACCCAACTCCACGCATCGGCACCGCCGATCTGCGGCAGTAGATCCTGGCTGTCAGCCCAAAAGACCAAACCCGCCCAGATTAACGCGCCTGCCCACCAAAATCGCTCTGCTTGTTTGCGAGCGTGTTTCTTG
>JBGUEF010000383.1:0-3507 GCA_041821485.1 Deltaproteobacteria bacterium | reverse complement strand
CCGATACCGGTCCCGGCATTGCGCGCGATGAGCAGCAGCGGATCTTCGAGCGCTTCCATCAAACCGAGACCTCCGAGCGGCGCCAGCAAGGCGGAGTGGGCATCGGACTCGCGCTGGCTCGTGAGCTCGCGCAGCTTCATGGCGGCTCCCTGACCGTCGATAGCCAACTCGGTGAAGGGTCCACGTTCACGTTCTTCTTGAAGAGCGGCAAGGAGCACTTCCACACGGAGATTATGGAGCGGCGGCAGCTCGACATGGATCATCATCCCGGCCGGCGTGTGGAGGACCGCACGACAGCGGTCCATACGCGCCAGATGGAAGAGGCTACCGTGGAGATGCGGAAGCGCCAGCGGCCGCCCGAGCGCATTCTCCTCGACCGCGGTCGGCGTCCACGCGTGTTGGTCGCAGAAGATGAGGTCGATCTTCGTGGGTTCATCGTCGGCGTCTTGAAGGATTCGTACGAGGTGGACGCCGCGGGTGATGGCGCGGAAGCACTCGAGCTGATGAAGAAGAACCGTCCTGACCTCGTGCTCACGGACGTGATGATGCCGGGCACGAGCGGGCTCGATCTCACACGCGCGATCAAGGAAGACCCTTCCTTGCGCCAGATTCCCGTGATTCTGCTCACAGCGCGTGGCGAAAGCGAAGCTGCTCTCGATGGCTACGACGCGGGCGCAGACGACTTCGTGTCCAAACCTTTCCACACCAAAGTTCTGCAAGCGCGTATTCGCGCGCACCTGAAGATGCGCGGTCTGAGCTTGCAGCTAGCGGACCAGGCGCGCCTTGCGTCGGCCGGCACGCTCGCCGCGGGTCTCGCCCACGAGGTGAAGAACCCGCTGAACGCCGCTGTGAATGCGGTGCGGGTCTTGGAGAAGGGCGGTTCATCGCGTGTGTCGAACGAGAAGCTGATGACCGTGGTCATCGACGCTCTCAAGCGTATTGACGGGGTAATTTCAGCGCTCGACGCACACGCGCGGCCGGCGGACGGAACAGACCTCGCGCCTTGCAGCGCCCGCACCGCCGTCGAATCGACGCTCAACCTGCTCGAGCACAAGATGAGGGGAGTGACCGTGCACAAGGACTACGAGGTCACAGAAGAAGTTTTCGCACCTGCACGGGCGTTCAATCAAGTGCTGCTCAACCTGCTCGACAACTCGATTCGATCGGGCGCTGACAACATCTGGATCGAGCTGCGGCAGGTGGATAAGCTGGTTTCCGTCTCGGTTGCAGATGATGGGCCCGGCGTGCCGGCAGACGTCGTGCATCGGATCTTCGACCCCTTCTTTACAACCAGAGTGGAAGGCGAAGGGACGGGGCTGGGGCTTCATCTGAGCCGAAGAATCGCGCAGGACTGTGGCGGTGAGCTAAGATATGAGCCTAGGCCCGGTGGGGGGGCTCGCTTCGTGATGGAGATTCCCGCGATGGAGCAGGCGGCATGACAGCGCACGTACTATTCGTCGATGACGAGGAGCCGAACCTCGTCGTCTTTGAGGCGGTCTGCGGGGATGATTTCCCCGTGCTGACCGCTTCGAGTGGGGCGGCGGGGCTCGAGTTGATGCGGGAGCACGAGATTGGGGTGGTGCTGACCGACCAGCGGATGCCGGGGATGACCGGAATCGAGCTCCTCGAAAAAGTGGAGACCGAGTATCCCGAGACGATCCGCCTGTTGATCACGGCCTACTCCGACTTGCAGGCTGCCGAAGACGCGATCAACCGCGGCCATGTGCGGCGCTACATGCGCAAGCCGTGGGAGCCTGAAGTGCTGCGCGCGGAGCTTCGCGACGCGATCGACCTCTACAATCTCAACACGCGGGTCAAGCAGCTCGAGCAACGTCTGCTCGAGACGGAACGCGCGTACTCGTTGAGCGTGGTCGCAAGCGGGCTTGCAGACGAGCTTCGGAATCCGGTGGGCTGGATTCGCAACAATCTCACCATCATCGAAACATCGATTTCCGCTGCAACGTCGGCGCTCGAGGAGGCAACTCCGAATGTGACACGGGCGCGAGGAACTCTGGCGCAAGTTGACAACGCGATCATCGACGCGCGCGATGGAGTGAAGCGGATTCTCGAGCTCACCGAAGAGATGGCGAAGGCGCCAGAGGAAGTAGAAGCCGAAATCGTCGATTTGGCGGATGCGGTTCGGGTGGCGCTTCGCAAGGCGGAGAGCAGCGGGCTTCGTGGGCGCGCGTTGATCGAGGTAACGACTGGCGTCGAGCCGAAGGTCATGGCGACACGCACGAACATCGTGCAGATCGCGCTGAACTTGTTGGCGAACGCGATTCAGCGGGCCGCGAGCCGCGAGGGTGGCCAGGGCATCGTGCGGGTCACGACCGCGATGCTCGGCGACAAGGCAGTGCTCGACGTGTCTGACAATGGCCCAGCGATCGCGGCCGACCAGATGGAGGCCGTGTTCAAGCCCTTTGGCGTCGGCGGGCGGTTCCAGGGCGCAGGCGTGGGCCTGGCGATTTCCAAGCGCATTGCCGAAGAGCTCGGTGGCGAGCTCGAGGTGAGTGCAGCAGACGACAAAGAGACGCGTTTCCGGCTGACATTGCCGCCAGCCAAGGATGGGGCGAGCGGGCGGTGACCACGGGAACCAGACCGGGCGTGCACCAGTTCGGCCTGATTTTCGATGACAACGCCTGGCCGCTCCTTTATGTGCGCTTTCCTTCCAAGCCACTCAGCGATGAGGGCTTCGAGTACTTCATCGAACGGTACACGGCGACGGTTGAGCGCCGCATCCCATTTGCGACGATTCTCGATTCGAGGGGTCTGACGACGGCGATCACCGCCAACCAGCGAAAGCGATTGACGGAGTGGTTCGATGTCACGGGCGACCTCGCGGGCGAACATCACTTTGGGATCGCCGTGCTGATCGGCAACGCGCTCATTCGTGGCGCGCTCATGGCCGTGACCTGGGTGAAACCAATCCCAGTGCCGATCAAGCCATTCGGCTCGATCGCCGACGCATCGACCTGGGTACGCGAGATCTTCGCCGAGCAAAGAATCCCGATCACCCCATCGATCGAAGCCCTCCTAGCCGGCCGCAGCTAAAAAGGGGGGAGGTTGCTCTTCCTCGTCGGGCGCCTTCGGCGGCAGTCTGTCCCGCCCCCACGCTATCGCCTACTTCACGGCGTAGCCGGTGGCGCGGACTACTGCCTCTAGGTCGGCGGGCTGGGCGGAGCCTTCTATCGTGGCTTGGCTGGGGTCGAGGGTGACCGTTGCGGACGTGACTCCCTCGGCGTCTCGGAGCGCGCGTTCGAGCTTTCGAACGCAGTTGTCGCACGTGAGCCCTTCCACCTCGAGGGTGACCGCCGCAGACCCTGCGAGCGCGTCGCGACGCAGCCACGCGCTTCGAAGGTCGTCGAAGACGAAGTAGACGAAGAGCCCCGCCAGCACCAGCGCGGATGCCCAGGCCCACCAGGGGTGACCGTGCTCGTGAATCATGCTTCCGAGAGCTTCAAAGGGCACGAACGCGTCGTAGATGTACGCGAGGCCCACACTTCCGAT
>JBGUEF010000382.1:0-3527 GCA_041821485.1 Deltaproteobacteria bacterium | reverse complement strand
ACGACGTCCTTGTCCTGTCGGGCTGCCAGGAGCGCGGCCTCATTGACGAGGTTCTCGAGGTCGGCGCCGGAGAAGCCTGGGCTTCCGCGTGAAATGATGTCGAGCCGCACGTCGTCACCGAGCGGGACTCGCCGAGTGTGCACGGCGAGAATGCCCTGACGCCCGTTCAAGTCGGGCCGGGGCACGATGATGCGCCGGTCGAAGCGGCCGGGGCGAAGGATGGCTGGATCCAGGACGTCGGGTCGGTTGGTCGCGGCGACGATGATGACACCCTCGCTCGACTCGAAGCCGTCCATTTCGACGAGGAGCTGGTTGAGGGTTTGCTCGCGCTCGTCGTGTCCCCCACCCATCCCGGCGCCACGATGGCGACCGACGGCGTCGATTTCGTCGATGAAGATGATGCAGGGCGCGTGCTTTTTCCCCTGTTCGAACAGATCGCGGACGCGCGAGGCGCCGACGCCGACGAACATCTCGACGAAATCCGAGCCAGAGATGCTGAAGAACGGGACTCCGGCCTCGCCCGCAATGGCACGCGCGAGGAGCGTCTTGCCCGTGCCCGGCGCACCCATGAGCAAGACGCCCTTTGGAATGCGGCCACCGAGACGCTGAAACTTCTTTGGGTCCTTCAGAAACGCGATGATTTCTTCGCAATCGTCCTTCGCCTCGTCGATGCCAGCGACGTCTTTGAAGGTGACCTTGTTCTGAGATTCGTTGAGGAGGCGCGCGCGTGACTTGCCAAAGCTCATGGCCTTGCCGCCTGACGCTTGGAGCTGACGCATGAAGAACAGGAGAATGCCAACGAGGAAGATCATCGGAAGCCAAGTCACGAGGATGCTCGTCCAGAGGCTGTTTTCATCTTCTGGCAGGTACTCGACGCTCACTTGGTTATCGAGCAGCTGCTGGTTCATCTGCTCGCCCATGATGCCGACGGTCACCTTCTCGCTGCGGGCGCCGCGCTGCCCCTGCGCCGCGCTCTCATCGACGGACTTCAGCCAGTAGGTGTACTCACCGCTGTTGTCTTGTGGACGGATTTTGACCTTCTGGACTTTGCCGTCCGCGACGTCGGTGACGAACTCGCTGAACGGAACGCTTCGAGGCTGCTCCTCGCGCGCGACAAAATTGAAGATCACGATGCACATCAGGATCACAAGGACCCAGAAGAGCAGTGTTTTTTGGCTTTGTTTCATATGGTAAGGCAGGGGCGCGGCCGAACGATCGGCCAAGTTTGAGCGACGGCCCCTCCTATCTTTGTGAGGCCGCCGAGCCCGCTTGGCAACCGTCGCCGGGCGGAAGGCTCAGGAGCGATTGCTGCGTGTTCTGCGATGCTCACGATATTCCAGTGAAAGTCCGCCGCCCTGACGACAGACCGACCAACCTGATCCTAGCAGGACCTCCCCCGAGCCCGTAAGAAGTCGGCCCACCTCGGTGAGATGGCTGCGGTTCGGGGTTAAGCCGGTTTCGCGGGCGATCCAGCCTCGGAGCCAGCGAATTCGAATGGGAGCAGGGAACCCAGCGAGGGTTTCGGTGGCGACGCAGCGGTCGCCCTCCGGAGGGAGCTCGGGAAGTTGGCCGTCTAGATAGGCATTGAGCTCGGCGGCCTCATCGCTCAGCGCACAGAGGTGCTCGACGACCCGTGGATCCTCCGCCGCGAGCGTGGGCAGAACCTCATGACGAATGCGAACCCTTTCGAAGGCGCGTTGGTGATTCGACGGATCGTCGACGAAAGGAAGCGCCCGCTCCACCGCATACGCTCGAACGTCGGAGCGACGGCAATCGAGCAGAGGGCGAATGACCCCATCGGAACGCCGGGCTTCGATCCCCTCGAGGCCGCGGAGCCCCGCACCGCGCAGCACCCGCCCAAGCACCGTTTCCGCCTGATCGTCCTGTGTGTGGCCGACCGCAATACGGGCGGCGCTGTGCGAGAAGGCAATCTCTCGAAGGGCGCGATACCGAAGTTTGCGCGCCCGGGCCTGAATTGAGACGCCCTCCCTGGTGAGATCGACCCGCGTCTCATAGAAGGGCACGCCGAGTGTGCGCGCAAAAGCTCCCACCTGCTCGACCTCCGAAGCAGACTCGGGCCGGAGGCCATGGTCGATCGACGCCGCGCAAAGCGTGATGCCAAGATCGCTCCGCAGGCGATGCAGCACGTGCAACAGAGTGGTCGAGTCTGGCCCCCCGGAGCACGCGACCAGCACGTGGTCTCCCGGAGACAGTAGCGCGCGCTCGCGCACGGTTCGCCTCACCGTCGAGGTGATCATGCCGGAACGCTAAAACACGCCAGACGCGAGGGAAAGCCGCATCTCGGATCGATCGCGGAGGCCGCCCATCCGCGCGGTTTCGGCGTCTTGTGGGGCCCTCCTAGAGAACGTCACCCCTGGCGCGGCAACCCGGAGACCCGAACGCGACCGTCGAAGCAGCCCTGGCCCGGCCTCCGCCGTTTCGAACGCGCGCTGCTCCTTCTCGGTTCGCAGGTCGATCTGAGGGGTCGGCTCCCATCGGTCCTGCCGCTCCTGGCGGACGCCCTTGACGGTAACCAGGATCGCCGGGAGCACACCGGCGAGCCCAACCACCAACGCAGCGACCGACCCCTTCTCGCGGCCCGGCTTGTCGAGGGCGAAGTAGCCAGCGAGCGCGCCGCCCGCCGCCCCGACGACGGGAAAGACCGACAAGGCCCAGGCTTCATTGAGCCCGGAAACAGACGGAATGATCAATCCGAGCTCCGCACCGACGAGGCCCAGGCCAATGGTGCCTTTGGGCGTGGCCTTGATGGTGTCGAGCGTCGCTGGATCGAGCTGCGCCTCAGCCGCACGTGGAGGAGCGGCCAGCGAAACTGCCGCCGCCAGTACAACCGCACACCCGATCCGCTCCCAGCTCACTCTCCCCCTCCAGCCGCGTATCAGCGCACAGTACACGGAGCCTGAAACGGCTGCAACCACGCGACGTTACACGCGGAATCATTCCACTTGAATTGACAGAATCAGGGCCCAAGAATCCCGCCATGGAGGAACGCGACTATCAATCCCTGCTCGTGGAGCAGGATGGCCACATCGTCACCCTGACCTTCAACAAGCCGGAAAAGAAGAACCCGCTGAGTCAGGAGGTGGTGAACGAGCTGCTGTGGGCACTCGACGACGCGGAAGCCGCGGACGACGTGCGGGTCGTGATCCTGACCGGGGCTGGGAACGCTTTCAGCGCTGGGGCCGATTTGAAGGGCATGACCGCGAGCCGCGGCAATCTCGAGAAGAAGGGCGAGTTCGATGACTTGTTGCTCCGATTCGACACTCTGAAGAAGCCCATCGTCGCGCGCATCCCGGGATACGTCATGGGGGGCGCGATGGGGATCATCGCTTGCTGTCACTTCGCCATCGCCTGCGAAAGCGCGATCCTGGGGACCCCGGAGATCAAGCGCGGCTTGTTCCCGATGATGATCATGGCGGTTCTTCGACGGGTCGTTCCTACGCGGGACCTGCTGAAGCTCATGTTGCTCGGCGAAAAGATCACCGCGACGAAGGCAAAGGAGATCGGCT
>JBGUEF010000381.1:0-3527 GCA_041821485.1 Deltaproteobacteria bacterium | reverse complement strand
CCGTGAAGCGAAAGATCTACGACGAAGGTCTCGACGAGGGCGTCGCTCGCTATTCCGAGGACCGTGCCCAGGAGATGCGCCGATCGATGCGCCCACCGGGGGGCGTGATGCTTCGCTCGAGCAAGGCCCGGGTGTTCTTCGCGCGCGCCCACCGTGCCATGCAATCCCAAGACTGGGCTCAGGCGAAGCTCAACCTCCAGATGGCGCTCCAGAACGAGCCGGACAACGACGAGCTCAAGGCCAAGCTCGAAGAGGTTCTCCAGCACATGAAGTCGCGCTAGCGCGTGCTCCAAGGGATTTCCAGGCTATGGTAGCGGCGTCATGGGACGAACAGCGACGATAGAACGTCAGACCAAAGAGACCGACATCCGGGTGGAGGTCGATCTCGATGGGAGCGGCCAATACCAAGTGGAGACCCCGATTGGCTTTCTCACGCACATGGTGGAGCAGCTCGCCAAGCATGGGCTGTTCGATCTGAACGTGCGCGCTCTTGGCGATACACACATCGATGGGCACCACACGACCGAAGATTTGGCGATCGCGCTGGGGCAGGCCTTTGCCAAAGCCCTGGGCGACAAGGCCGGGATCAGCCGTTTCGGCTCGGCGACGTTGCCGATGGACGAGGCCTGCGTGACCTGCGCACTGGACTTGTCCGGGCGTCCTTATTTCGTCTGGGCGGTGACGCTTCCAAAGGCCAAAATTGGCGACTTCGATTCAGAGCTCGCCGAGGTTTTCTTCGAAGGCTTTGCGCGTGGCAGCCAGTGCAACTTGCACATGCGTCAACACGCCGGAGACAATCTCCACCACGTGATCGAAATCAGCTTCAAGGCATTCGCCCGCGCGCTTCGGCAAGCGACGGAGGTCGACCCCCGTGTCGTGGGCGTGCCTTCGACCAAGGGTACGCTGACCGAATGACTACCGGCCGGGTAGCGATTGTCGATCTGGGCCTCGGAAACTTGCACAGCGTGGCCAAGGCATTCGAGCGTGCGGGGGCTAACGCTGAGCTCAGCTCGGACCCGGACGTGTTGCTGCGCGCCGACCGCTTGGTCATGCCCGGGCAGGGCGCCTTCAAGGAGTGCGCGCACGCCCTAGGGGGAGAGATCGGCGAGGCCGTGCGGTCGTGGATCGACAGCGGTCGTCCGTATCTCGGCATTTGCCTCGGGATGCAAGCCTTGTTCGAGTCGAGCGAAGAGGCCCCCGATGAAAAGGGCCTCGGGATCTTTCCAGGCCGGGTGAAGCGCTTCGCGTCGGATCTGCGGGATGCGGAGGGCCGCCGGCTCAAGGTTCCGCACATCGGATGGAACCAAATCGACAGCACGCATCCCGTGTTCGAGAACGAGGAGTGGTACTACTTCGTGCACAGCTACTACTGCGTCCCCGATGACGAGAGCCTCGTCGTGGCCATGACCGACTATGGCGCGCCGTTCTGCTCCGCGATTGCGCGGGACAACGTCCTGGCGTGCCAGTTTCACCCCGAGAAGAGCCAGCACGCTGGTGCGCGCTTGATCGGGCATTTTCTAGGAGATCTCTCGTGGAGTTGATTCCGGCGATCGATCTGCTCGACGGCAAGGTGGTGCGTCTGCACCAGGGCAAGTACGACGAGGTCACCGTCTATCACGACGACCCCGTGTCCATGGCGAAGCAGTTCGAAGACGCAGGGGCAGAACGGCTTCACGTGGTCGATCTAGAAGGGGCCCGCCGTGGCCAGCCCGCACACGTTGCGATCATTCAGGGCATCCTTCGGGAGACGAACCTCCAGGTGCAGATTGGGGGAGGCGTACGGAACGAAGAGGTCGCCGCGCAATGGATGGATGCCGGCGCCGCTCGCGTCGTGCTCGGGACCGTAGTCGTGAAGGCTCCGGAGGTCGCCCGCGCGATTTGTGATCGTTACCCGAAAGGGGTCGTCATGGCGCTCGACGCGCGTGACGGGAAGATCGCCGTGGAGGGCTGGCAGGAGCAAAGCGGGCAAGACCTCGTCGAGCTAGCCAAGGAAGTCGACGGCTGGAACATCGGAGCCATCCTCTTCACCAACATTCACAAAGATGGAACCCGTGAAGGGCCGGACGTCGAGGGAACCGCCGGGCTGCAGTCGCATGTCGATACCACCGTCATCGCATCGGGCGGCATTGGTTCGCTCGACGACCTTCGGGCGCTTTCGGGGGCGAGGGTTCGCTCGGCTGTATGCGGGCGCGCCCTGTATTCCGGCGCCTTCACATTGGCGGAGGCGTTTGCGGTGCTAGAAGAGGCCTGATGCTGGCCAAGCGAATCATTCCCTGTCTCGACGTCAAAGAAGGGCGAGTTGTGAAGGGCGTCAACTTCGTCGGCCTGCGCGACGCCGGTGATCCGGTCGAGTCCGCCCAGCGCTACAGCGCCGGCGGTGCGGATGAGATCACCTTCCTCGACATCACGGCATCCCACGAGAACCGCCGAACGCTGTTCGACCTCGTCGACCGGACCGCCTCGACCGTCGCGGTCCCGCTCACGGTGGGCGGCGGAGTGCGTGAGCGGCGCGACGTGAGCGAGCTCCTTCATGCCGGGGCCGACAAGGTTTCGATCAATAGCGCTGCCGTGGCGAATCCGACCTTCATCAGGGACATGGCCGAGGCCTACGGCGCGCAAGCCATCGTGGTGGCCATCGACGCCAAGCGGGTGCCTGGCGAAACCGACCGCTGGACGGTCTATACCCACGGCGGAAGGCGCGACACCGGGCTCGACGCGATCGCCTGGGCCAAGCAGATGGCGGACTATGGCGCCGGGGAGATTCTGCTGACGAGCATGGATCGCGACGGAACCCAAGACGGCTATGATCTGGTGTTAACTCGCGCAGTTGCGGACGCAATCTCGATTCCGGTTGTAGCTTCCGGTGGAGTGGGAACCCTGGCGCACGTGCACGAGGGTCTCGCGGCCGGAGGGGCGGATGCGGCGCTTGCAGCTTCTATCTTTCACGACGGTCACTACACTGTGGCCGAGGTCAAGGAGTACCTACTCGACCAAGGGGTCTGTGTGCGCCCGCCCGAGCGGGACTGAGGGGAACCGATGAGCAGAGACGTGGGCGTTGGCCAACTGGTGGAGGAGCTGGAGCAGCGCGGCGACCGCCTCCCGTTCGAGATCGGCGCCTTCGTCGCCCTCGAAGCCTGTGAGGGGCTCCTTCAGGAGTCCGTGAAGCTCGCAGCGGACGACGTCCGCGTGACTCAGGAAGGCTCGGTCGTCGTCGCCGGCTCGGCAGAGCGGGCCGATCCCGAAGAGGCCGCGCGGTCCCTGGTGTCGGTTCTCGCGCGACTCCTCGTCGCAGCCGGCCCGGGCGTTCCTCCCTACCTCCTGCAGCTCGTCCAAGAGAGCGCGACCGGGCAGAATCCGCGCGACCTGCGTAATCTTCATGACGCCATCGAGGCGTCGCTGATCCCGATCAACCGCGGAGCGTCGCGCCGCGTCGAGGATCTGCATCGAGGCCAGTCCATCGCGAAAGTCCGGGGGTGAAGGGGAGCGAGGATCCGTGGCGCTGGCAGGTTCCACTCCGAGGATTTCGT
>JBGUEF010000380.1:0-3533 GCA_041821485.1 Deltaproteobacteria bacterium | reverse complement strand
GAGCTCGAGATCGACCCCAGCCTCGTGGACCAGATCCTGCAGTTTGGCTTTGCGAACACGGCGTCAGCCTTCGAGCCGTCAGGCGTGTTCTACGACAACGTCCTGGTGGTGCTCGAGGCTCCCTGAGCCCGTCTGGTCATCGGCTCGCCGGCGGCTCCTCGAGCCGTCAGCCCGGTGCACCTGTTCACATTTTTGGGCGTACCAGCCGTCTCTTTGGCGTGTTGATTACCCTGCTCCGTCCGGGAACATTCTGGAGTTGCGGCGGCGCATTTGCGACGGCGTTGATAGCACTCACAAACCATCGAGTGGGTGGTGCGCAAGCGCGACAGGATTCACCTCGGTTTGCCTCCATCCTTGCTCGGCGAGCCTGATGCCGGGCGGCCGTGAGGCGGTCCCTGACCCGATCGGCTTGATCGAAGTAGACCTCGTCGGGCGTTTGTCCGTGAAAAGCGTAATGGGGCAGGGGAGGGCGATTTCATCTTTGATTACCGGGGTGTCGCAGTTGCGAACAGGGACTTCACAAATGTCTATGGACGTAGCAGGGGTAATCGCGTTTGCCGTGGCGTGGTAAGAGATCTCTATGTCCACGAGCTCTGCCCAGCGCAGTGAGCGAGCGACGTCCATTCGAGGGATTTGCGCGCTCAAGACTGGCACCGGCGACGTTCACGTCGAACATGTGGAGGGCAGCCGGCTTCATCCGCTGCTGTGGATCTTCTTTGGCCGCAAGCGGATCGAGGGCATCCCCATCAGCGTCTTCGTCATCGAGCACGAAAGCGGCCTGGTCCTCTTCGACACGGGTGTGCATCCGGGATTGATGACGGATCCCCGCTACTGGCCTGATGCGGTGACTCGCTTGTTCATGAACAAGATCTTTCGCTTTCATGTGGGCCCCGACGACACCCTGTCGAAACAGCTACAGCTTGCCGGGTTCGCCGCCAGCGATGTTCGACGAGCTGTCCTTTCACATCTGCACTTCGACCACGCCGGTGGCATTGGCGACATCCCCCAAGCAGAGCTGCTCGTATCAGCTGAAGCTTGGGAGCACATGCTCGGTCCACACCCGGAGCGCGAGGGTGTGCTTCGACGAGACCTCGAGATTCCCGGTGCGAATTGGAATCAGGTCGAGTTCGCGCCGACCTCCGATACGAGTCTCGCTCCGTTTTCCGAGGCTCACGACTTCATCGGCGATGGCTCCATGTTACTGATCTCCACGCCGGGGCACATGACGGGCTCGATGTCGATGCTTGTGCGCACGGATCCACCGATCCTCTTCGTCGGTGATCTCTGCTACTCCGAGGATCTCATGACGCGCAACCAGCTCCCAGGGACGGGCGATGCGGCCCTTCTGGCGAAAAGCTGGGAGAAGGTGAGGCGTTTCAAAAAAAACAACCCCGGCTTGTTGATCGTGCCGAGTCACGACAACGACGCACTGTCCCGGCTACGCGCACACCCGCTGTACTCTGAACATGAGCACCCGCCGGGTGGTCTTGCGCATTAGACCACGACATCCCGACCAGCTAGCCATCGCCTCCGTCCTGGCGCTCAGGGACCAATGCGTCGAGGACTTTCCCAACGTGCTCCAAGATCCACAGGTGCCCGGCGCCCGGAATGAAGGTCGCTTTGCAGTTGGGAATGGTCTGGGCAAGGTATCGACCCATGGCGGGCGGAACACTTGGGTCCTCTTCGCCCTGCCAAAGATGCACCCCGAGTTTGATGTCCTCGAGCGGAAAGCCCCACGGTCGCCCGTGGTTGATCACGAGCTCGTGCGCCGAGCCGGCTCCTCCTTGCCTCATGGCTTCGGCAAAGCCTGCCGCCAGATAGTGCCGTATCTCATGTCGTTCGACCAAGGCCTTGTCAACATCCGCCATCTTGTAGACCAGCCGTTCGACGAGACGGTCCGTTCGAGCAAGGTAGGCGAGAAAGGCCATATTGACCCTGACCAGTGCTGGCGCGTGCTTGGCAAGCAAGAAAAGCGTCCGGTTGGTTCGGCTCATCCCCTCGGTGACTCCGGGCGCGTCCGTGGGGCAAGGGCTACTGACCACACCAACCGCGGTCAGCCGCTCGGGAATCTTCCAGGCGCAAGCCAAGGTCGCAGGGCCTCCCCCCGACACGCCCAGAACAGCAAAGCGATTGAGTCCAAGCGCGTCAGCCAGCTCGCACACATCGTCAGGCCAGTTGAGCAGTTGACGGCCCGGCTGGAAGTCCGAGCGACCGAAGCCAGGCCTATCGGGCGCGATGAGCCGTAGGTGGGGGCGAAACGGGGAGCCGGGAATGAGTCCCCAGGAAAGTCTCGACGATGGATTGCCGTGGAACAGCATGACCGGTGACCCACCGGGGTTGCCATACTCGGCATATGCAAGCTGTCGGCCGTCGCGGAGGCGGAGCGTGTTGTCACTCTGAGTCACCATGTTGCTGCCCGGAGGTTCTTTCAAAACGCGCAGCCATCGGGTTGAGGGGCTTGGTCCGCGAGTTGCGGCGTCAATGCGGAGGTCACGGATGGGTCGGCAGCGAACCCCGAGGCCGGCGAGCCGGAAAACGCGACTCCTCCGTAGCCGGCGTTGTTCATGTGGGCTCGTACGATCGCCTGCGGCGTCTCCTGTAGCTCGACCGGCCCACCGCTTCGCGTGAACGGCTGCTCGTTCACGTGGCTGTGCGCCAGGATCCGACGGTAGACGAGCTCGCCGTCTGGGGTGATCACCTCCCACCAATCGGCGTACTGGTCGCATCCGGTGTCGGGGCTGCTCAGGGTGACCGAGAAGGTGTAGGCGCCTGGAGCTCCACTCACACGCACGGCCGTCACATCCGCGGTCACCGCGTCGTCTGGCTCAGGCTGAGGCTCCTCGCTTCCGGGCGGCTCGGGCGACGCGACCATTTCACTTTCTTGGGATTCGGGGTCGGAGCAAGAGGGCCCCAGCACCATCGTGATCACGATTCCCCACGATGCCCATGGAAAGACCTTCGCCTTGGCTAGTTTGGCAAGAGCTCGCATGCAGTCGCCCGCAGACTACCTGCCGAGCGTGCGGCGCGGAACTGGGATGTTGCGCAGCTTCGGTGCCCTGAGGGTGCGATGGCGATCTGAAATGACGTGATATCGGGTGACGAACCCCGAACACGACGATGCGGGCAAGTCCCGGTCATGTTTGACGTTTCCGTGTGATTCTGGTGTGTTGTAGTGGCACACGAAAACCGGCATTTGTGAACTCATAACCCGAAGGTCGTCGGTTCAAATCCGGCCCCCGCAACCAACGAAGTCGGGCACTTAGCGAATTGGCTAGGTGCCTTTCTTTTTGCTCGTTGAACCGCCGCCCAAGCGAAAGGTGCCAATCATCGCAGCCCCGGGGCGAGCTCGGTCAGATAGCGCTGCCTCAATGGATCTCGTTTGCGCGACATCGCGACCGTGTTCAGGAGAAATCGAACACGGTCGGTCATGGTCAGTGCGTCACTGGTCGCAATCAATCGCGCAATGCGATCGCGTGGGACCAGCTCTCCGCTTTCGCAGTAGTGCCGAAGCATCGCCGCGAGGACTTGAAGCA
>JBGUEF010000379.1:0-3535 GCA_041821485.1 Deltaproteobacteria bacterium | reverse complement strand
ACCCGCCGCCGAGGCAAGAGCGCAAACCAATGCAATCGCCGTCCAGAGCAGGAAGATCTTCGTCCGGCTCCACCCACTGGATCGCATGCCTACGGTGCCCGCGGCGGCCTCGGGCAGATTGGACATAAACACGGCGACCAGCATGGCCAGGCTGACGGTGCCGCCTCCCACCAAGCCTAGACCGATCACGACGGACTCGGGGATTCCATCGAGGGTGGCTCCGAGAACGAGCGGAACGACCAGCGTCGATTGCCCGGCGGCGTTGTCCGTGTTCGCCTGGCCGTTGCTAAATCGGTCGATCAGCTGGTCGGCCAAGAAGAACGTGGCCGCCCCGCCGAGAAAGCCCAGTCCGGGAAACCCACTGCCCTTGGCGAGCCTTACGGCTTCAAAAACCAACTCATAGGCCGTCGCGGAGAGCAACACCCCCGCGCCAAACCCCAGGATGATCCCGAGCGTTCGCTTCCCGAGCGGCACCCACGACGCCAGCAACCCACCCAGCACCAGCGACGAGGCGGCAAGTAAGCCCCAGAGGAATGCGCTCGCCATGCAAGAGACGATGCGTGCAGGTCAGCCGAACTTCAAGAAGAAACCACGGAAGGCGGCAACAGGTGCCCCACCTTCACGTAGATGAGGCAACCCTCGCGGGAGAACGGCTGGTGTTCACTCGCGTGGGGGCTGCGCATCCACGTGCCCGCCGGGTAATCACCGTGCTCATCGGAGAACGTCCCTTCGAGAACGAAGATCTCCTCGCCGCCCATGTGCATGTGCGGGTGAAACTTGGTCCCCGGCTCCCAACGTACCAGGGCGACGTTCTCGCCGCGAAACTCGTGTAGCGGGCGAACCGAAAGGCCTGGGACAGCGCCTGGAACGAATGGAGCATGATGCGTGTCGATGCGCACCGGCGTCTGGTCTTCGAGGTCGAACTGGCGAAGCTTCACGAAGATCGTGCAGCCTTCCTCCGTGTACGGCGCGTGACTCGATCCGGGCGGGTTTCGCACGTACGTCCCGGCGGGGTAGGCACCATGCTCGTCCATGAACACCCCGTCGAGCACCAGAAACTCCTCGCCCAAGTCGTGCGTGTGCGCCGAAAACCGACTGCCGCGCGCGTACCGGACAATCGAAGTGGCCCGCGCCACCTCGTCGCCAACGCGATCGAGCATTCGACGCTCCACGCCGGCCAACGGGGAGGGCGCCCAGGGGAGGTCCGGTGTGTGAACCACCTCGCGGAGTCGAAAGTCTGACCGAAGCTCCATCAACCGGTGCATCAAGCTCGCGACGGTCGCGTCAAGCGTGGTCACCGAACTCCCGCTTGGAAGCGTTGACTGATGGCGTCTTCGCCGTTGTGATGACCATCCTGGTGTTTCAGCTCGGCGGGTCGGCGATCTCGAGTGCCGAGGCCGTGCGAGATGCCGGCTTTCAAATCGATGACGTCGAGCCTCACAAGTTCTTCTCACCCGCAGCACCGGCCACGATGCCGTTACGCTTGATCAAGGCTCGTATCTGACGCGTTCTCCCTTTGACACGATTACAGGGGCTGTGCCCTACTTGGCGGCGAGCAATGTATATTGCGTTGGCACTCGACCTTGATGGCGCGAGGAGGCAAGCATGACTGAGGACAGATATTACGCAGTGAGAATGCTTTGGGTGCAAGACCATGAGATCTGGCAGAAGTATCAAGAGATGGCCAAGCCGATACTCGCTCGCCACAACGTGCGGGTGGAGCATTGGCTCGAGACGGACAAGATCGCCGGCGAGGGAATCGACAAGCCCGATCTCATCGTCGTGACGTCCTACCCAAGCCCCGCAGCTCTCGAGGCGTTTGAGGGCGACCCTGATTTCAAAAAGGCCTCCGCGGTTCGAGACGCAGGCGCCAAGCTCGTGACCGTAACCGCACGCTCGGCCTTGGGCTAGAGCCTCTCGTCCGGACGGCACCATGAAGCTGCTCTCGGTCAACGTCTCCTTGCCCAAAGAAGTCGCCCACAAAGGAAAGATGGTGCGAACCGGCATCTTCAAAGAGCCGGTCGAAGGGCGAATCACGGCGAGAACGCTGAACCTCGATGGCGACCGTCAGGCGGACCTCGTTGGCCACGGCGGTGAGATGCGGGCGGCACTCGTCTATTCACACGAGAACTACGACTATTGGGCAAAGGAGCTCGAGCGAAGTGATTTCGTATTCGGCCAATTCGGTGAGAACTTCACTGTCGAGGGAATGCTGGATGAGCACATCCACGTCGGCGATCGGTTCCGAATCGGAGCGGCCCTTTTCGAGGTGAGCCAGCCCCGCGTTCCTTGCTACAAGCTCGCCATGAAGATGGGGGTCGAGGGATTCTACGCACAACTCCTCAAGAGCGGCCGACCCGGATTCTACTTTCGCGTGCTCGAAGAGGGCGACGTTGGCGCAGGCGATGAGATTCAGCTTGTCGAGTCGGATCCCATCGGCGTGACGGTTCGCGAGCTCAGCAATCTTCTCTACTTCCAGAAGGACGACCTCGACGGCGCGAGGAACGCCCTTCGCATCAAGGCCCTGTCGCCCGGCTGGGTGCGGTCGTTTGAGACGCGGCTCCAAAAGGCGGAAGCGGGAAGCAAAGCGCACGAACAGTTCCAAACGCTCGTGGTCACCCAAAAAGTTCCCGAGAGCGAAACCATCACTTCCTTCTACCTCGTCCGAGAAGACGGGAACCCGCTCGATCCCTTCCTGCCCGGTCAGTTCCTGCCATTGAAACTGGACATTCCTGGTCAGTATCAGCCGGTTCTCCGAACTTACTCGCTCTCCGATGCGCCGCAGAAGAACTACTATCGGCTCACCATCAAGCGCGAATCCGCGCCGCCCGACCAACCGGACGCATATCCAGGCGTGTCTTCGACATACTTGCATGACGGAGTGGACGTCGGCTCCAAGCTTCTCGCCAAGGCCCCTCGCGGGCGATTCGTTCTGGACCCTGAGGGGGAAGCGCCGGTGGTTTTGCTGAGCGCCGGCGTTGGGCTCACGCCCCTGATCAGCATGCTCAATGCCATCGTGGCATCAGGCTCCCAGCGACCGACGTGGTTCATCCACGGGAGTCGCAACGGACGGGTGCACGCCATGGGCGAGAGCGTCCGTGAGATCGCTCGTGCACACGACAACATCCACGTGCACATTCGATACAGCCAGCCAACCGCTGAGGATGTCATCGGCCGCGACTACGACGTTCAAGGGCACGTCGATGCGGTGGTGGTTCGGCGGCTCATCCGGGAAACCAACGCAGATTGCGACTTCTATCTCTGCGGCCCGACGCCGTTCTTGAAGTCCCTCTTCGACGGCTTGCTCGAGTGGGGGGTCCCGGAGCACCGGATTCACTATGAGTTTTTCGGACCCGCGTCGGCTCTCAAAGATCGCGAGCGAGTCTCGGGCCCGAAACGACGAGCCGGAGCATCGGAGTGCTGCGAAGAAATCGAGGTTACTTTCTCGCGGTCCGGTGTGATCGCCAAGTGGAACCCGTCCTTAGAGAGCATCCTCGACCTGGCGGAGGCCAACGGCCTCACCCCGGACTACAGC
>JBGUEF010000378.1:0-3538 GCA_041821485.1 Deltaproteobacteria bacterium | reverse complement strand
CACCCAACCAAGGGCATCATGCCGAGCGCGCAGACACATAGAAATCCGAATAGATATCGCATGACAACCTCCCTGGTTAAACGGACCCCCCTCTAGGCCGGTCCCATAAGCAAAGTGGGTCGGCAGGGTATGCGTCGCTATACGTAATTCTTTCCTACCGAGCCGACTATGCGCGCAGGTTCTGCGTTTGGGGCGTGGGCGCGCAGCGGGTGCGCCTACGGCTGCGCGTAGATCCGCACGCGCTTTCCGTCTCGACGCACTCTAGCGACGGCGAAGGTTTGAATCGCTTGTCCTGCTCGGCCTTGGCAATCGCTTGCAGCGCGTCTTCGTCAAGGTGCCAGGGGTGGCCTTCGTTGTACCAGTGGACGGCCTCCGCCCAAAGCTGGTCACGGTCGCGCTCGATGGCGGACACGTCCATTTGTCCGAGCGCTGCTGCGGACCAGCGGACCCTACTGGAGCACGTCGACGGTAGGCTGAACGACCTGCTGCCAGGTCGGACGGTTGTGCCAGTGGATGTTGGGTGGGTCGGCCAAGCCGAGCGCTGTATGATCGATGGCATCGTCCGCTTCGAGCGTCGGATCCCATGCGCTCATCTCGGTCCCGACCTCGGCTATGGTCTGGCGCAAGCTCGCGACCAGCGCGGCGCGACAGTCGGCTCGCACGCCCGTGCTCGCGCACTTCAGTTGCTGATAGGGCGCGCCACTTTCACCGAGCGCCATCTCGAGCACCCGGAGTACGTAGCCGTAGTAACCGCCTTGAAAGGCCGAACCGCCGCCACCTGGCGCATTGTGCCGACCACCGACCATGGCGCCTAGATCCTCCACCGCCGTAATCTGGGGCAGCACCGCGTCGATCATGTGGTCCCACCAGGCGTCCATGAAAGCGACGGCGGCATGGTCTTCGTAGAGGAGATTTTCGGTATCAAAGCCCGGACCGTCGCGATCCCGACGCATGGACCCGAGATCGCTCGGCCCATGGACCAGCCAGTCCTTCATGAGCTGCACCACCTCTTGCTCGAAGTCATCGAGGTCGCCCACGTCATCGAGAATGGCAAACACAGGTGGCAAAATCACCTGGCCACGAAGATCGGTGGTGCCGGCGTCGATCATGGCCTCGACCATGCTAGCGCGGGTATGCAGCGGATTGCCCTCTCGCTCGCGGTACGCCTGCAGTCGCGCCTGCAGCATGTCCGACCGGTAGACGGGTCCCCAGGAGGTCTGCGCGTCGTTTGCGTAGAAGCCCGGAGCCTGCCCGTTGTTCCAGTTGACGAAATAGCCCGACGACGGATTCGCCTCGCGTGGATGATTCTCCAGGGGCAGAAAATTGTCGAAGCTGAAGTCGGCGTTGGCACGGCCCGTGCCGGTCTGCTGCCAGTCGAACTCGCCCGTCCCCCATTGCGGAAGATCCGGATGGATTCCCTCTGCGCGGATCGGAAGCAAGCTCGAGTTGAAATAAGCGATGTTTTCGGAGTCGAGGTACAGCCAGTTGAAGGTCCCGTTGGTGTGGTTGAACGCATCGAAGAACGAATCCGGATCGGTGACCTCATTGCGGCTGGTGATGAGGAATGTCTTCACCGAGTCCGCCTCACCAAAGAACGTCGAACGTTGGGTGGCAAGCGCCACCGGCTCGCCATTCACGGTCGCGGTCGCGTACACCGGGCCGTAGTCGGGCGCGCGGAGCACGTGGCGGGTGACCTTCTGGTTCGGAGTCCCAAGGGTCAAAGCATTGGTCTCCGCGGTCCATTCATCGTCACGCTGTAGCATGGGCGTGCAGACGCCGTTGTAGAGGTAGCCCGTCGAGTCGCGCGTCGCCTCGCCACCACCCTCTTCGCAAAGACGCAATACGCGTGTATCGATGATGTCATCGCCCGCCGATGTTGCGCTGAAGGCGTGGTCGATGCCCCGGCCAATGATCACGTAGGGCATCCCTGCGAACGCCATGCCGCGGCTATGGATGCCGCCGCCGTGCTGAGCAAACTCCATCATGATCTGCGGCGAGAAGTAGCCGGTCTGCGGACCGAATACGGCGATCGGATGACCGGACTCCGTTTCATCGGCAGCGGCTAGGATCGCGTTGGACATGGCAGTCGTAAAGCTGTCCGCGTTCAATGCCAGGAGCACCCCTTCCACGGTAGCGAGGGCGCGCTCGCGGTCCGCCTCGAATCCCTGCGTCGAGGGCTCGTCCGGGGAGCAGACTGCCCCAGCCCCGAGCATCGCCGCTGCGCTCGCTATCGACATGAGCTGCGCTCCGTCCATGGCTTGCGCGATGCCGGCCACCGTAACCGGGTCATCGACGACGTCTTCGCCAAAGTTCGGACACTCTACGTCGCCGGGCATGGCTACCCCGGGCTCTACGCAGTCCTCTATGCTCAGCAGGTCGAACCGTTCCAGGCTATCGGCATCCAATAGAACCGCACCCGGGAAGCGCGTCTCGAAGCCAGGCTCGAGCGGGCAAGCCGTTTCGTCAATGCTGGGCGGCGACTGCGATTCGAAGCGCAGCTCCGTAGTGTTCGGCCGTTCCGGGTCGTCCGCCTGCCGGATGTCGCGCCAAAGTTGGCATGCAGCCTCCGCATCATCCGGATACAGCTCGTCGAGGCCGTGCAGCAATCGCACTTGGCTGTCTTCGCCGCCGCCCCCCGTAGCAAAGAAGGAGAAGATCAGGGTGGTCACGGAGATGACATCGCGTCCGGTGAACGGTCGCAGCTCGAGGTTCAGTAGCAGGTATTCGATCGGAACGGGCTCCGCGCCCGGGGCGCCGCTCGTTACGTCCTCGATGTATTGGTTGATGCCATCCACGAAGTCGTCGAGGTCCCGCTGCGCCTGAGGGCCGTCCACGCCGAGGCGGACCGCGATTTGATCGATCTGATCCTGGAGCTCTTGCTCGCTGTAGCCGGCGGAGGTGCCGAGCCCGCGGTCAGTGGAATAGTTTCCGTCCGAGGGCCCGAGGAAATCAGACATGCGCCCACGGCCGAAATGACGGATCACGTCGACCAAGAACATCCGGTCCGTGGCGGTTGCGTACCCCGTGCCGAACATCACATCTTCGCGCGTGTCGCCGAAGATGTGTGGAACACCAAAATCGTCCCGGCCGATACGTGCCGTATGCGCCCCATCCGTGAGGGTTTCAACGGCATCGAACGCGCTCTCCGGAAGGAAGGCCTCGTCCTTGAAGTAGTCGGGAACGAGATCGTCGTCACTAAGTTCGCCGGGCGTAGGATAGGCATCGCTGAACACCAGGTTCTCGTACATCGTCAGCTGATTGAGGGAGTTGGGGTCGTCTCCGATCACGCCACCGTTCACATCGGCGGAGCCGGGCGGCACGATGCTGAGGAACACCCCGTAATCACCGAACGGGTCGGGGAGACTGCCAGCGGAACCGCTATCGCTGCCGCAGCCGACACCGGCCAGCCCACACGCAAGAAGAACAATCACTCTCGATCTTGGTAGCCTGGTCATGGGTAGCCCTTTCGATTGCGCGCCTGGAGGGACTCGAACCCCCGACCATCGGCTTAGAAGGCCGCCGCTCTATCCGACTGAGC
>JBGUEF010000377.1:0-3540 GCA_041821485.1 Deltaproteobacteria bacterium | reverse complement strand
ACATCAAGGCATGAGCACAATTCGAGTACGATTCGAACCCGCCGGTTTCGAGGTCGACGCCGAGCCGGGCGAAGCGATCATGGACATCACCGACGCGAACCCCGCGGCGGAGGTCCCATACTCCTGCCGCGCCGCCACCTGCGGCACCTGCAGAGTCGAAGTCCTCGAGGGCGGCGAAGCCCTCTCCACCCCCGACGAGTTCGAGCTCGAAGTCCTCGACATCTTCGGCGACACCCCAGACCGAGTCCGCCTCTGCTGCCAAACCAAACTGGTCGGCAGCACCGCCACCGAAGTCACCCTAAGAGTCTGCGAAGACTAGGGGACAGTCCCCTTTTTCTGACGGCTAGAAAGCGGCTTTGAGGGCTAGGTTGATGCCGAACTCGTCGACCTTGATGTCGACGAGGTTGAGTTGGCCTGGTTCGGATGCGGGGTCGGGGAAGGTCGATGGGAAAACGACGCCGGCTAGGGTGCCGCTGCCGTGGGCGTAGCGGAGGGCCACGGCGAATGCGAGGTAGAAGCCGTCGTCGTCTCGTTCCGGTGGGGCCTCGCGGTTCGCGAAGTCGATACCGACGGTGAAGCCGTAGAAGTTGATCTTGCTCTCTGCAAACTGGTTGGGCGTCTTTTCCGGGCTGAAGTCGGTGAAGAACCCGCCGCCAAGCTTGAAGCGGTCCGTGACCCTGAACACCCCGCCAACGCGAACGTTGGCTGTGCCCCTCCGGTCGATACCGAGGTCGGGCGTCTGCAAAGGGAAGTTCACGATGACGTCGCCTTCGAGCCAGCCCCAGGACCCTAGCCACGCAGCACCCAAACGCGTGAGCCCTGTTTCTACTCCCGCCCAAGCGCCGCTGATCTCGTCGATTTGGTTTCCGACGAATGCAGGCGGCACGCCCGGTGGGGACAGGCTTCGGGTCAGGGTGGCCTCGTTGTCGAGGTAGACCAGATAGCTTGGCGTAGCGACCATCCAGCCGATCCGAAGCTCTTCGATGGGAGCCCACTGAAGGCCAGCTTTCATCTGCAATCCGCCACCCGCGATGCTCTGGTTGAAACTCTCATTGAAGGTGCCCTCCGCCCCGCTATCGTACGCCCCGGTGACGATCCGGGTGAGCCGATTTGAAGCGAGGACGATGTCGAGCCCGCCACCCAGGAGAAACTTCTCACTCTTCTTCCAGGCGACCGCTGAGCTCACGTGATACAGCGAGTTCGTTTGGTCGGCCGTGGCGAAGAACTCCGAGGGTTCGGCGGCCCCCTCCACCGTTGCGACCGTGTCCTGCACGAAACGGCTCAACGACCGCGAATAGAAGAAGCCCACCCCCCACCGTAGACTGGGTCGCGGTGAAGCGACGAAGGTCAGCGCACGAGGGATCGCTTGCACCGCAGAGTAGTCGCCGGCGCTCTGCTCGCTGCTTTCAATCGAAAGCGAGCCGGGAGCGCTCACGATGCTGTACGAGAGTACCGCGCCCGTCAGATCGACCGAGCGGCTATCGAGCCGCGCCACACCCGCGGGGTTGAACCACATCGCGCCGCCCGTGTGCACGTTGGCCACAACCGCGCCTCCGGTCAGCGCCACGTCGCTTCCCGCCACCACGTCATCGCTGTTCCCCGCCCTGGCCGCCCCCGAAAAGACTACCAGGTCGACGAGTAGCGCAATGGCCAAGACCCCCGAAGCACGAAGCATTGCGTGGATACTAGCGTCAAAACCGATTATTGAAAGCTTGTGGAGCGTCTCTCGGAGTACAAGCGAGTCATCGCGATCGGTGCCGCGATTGCCGTGGTCGGGCTCATCTTGCTGATGAGCTGGTTGCGGCCGGGGGTGCCTAAGGAGGTGAGCATCCTCGCTGGTCCGCAAAGCAGTCGCTCGTATCAATGGGCCGAACGATACGCCGACTACGTTGAGACGCACGGGATACACGCCAAGATCATTTCGACGGCGGGCTCTGGTGACATCCTGCGGCGGCTATCCGACGGCACCAAACCAGCGGTTGGCTTTCTGCAATCCGGTGTCGAGCGAGAGGTCGGCGATGGGAAGCCACCGGCGGGCTTGGAATCGTTGGGCAGTTTGTATTTCGAACCCACTTGGGTGTTGGTGAGGGACGGCGCCGCCATCGTCGAGCTGAAAGACTTCCAGGGCAAACGCGTTTTTACCGGCCGACCAGGAAGCGATGCCCGGGCGACCGCTCATGCATTGCTCAGGGTCTTTGGCGTCGCTGACCTGGTTGACAGCGAACCCTACGAGGAGCTCACGCCGATCGAAGCTTCGGACGCTTTGCTTGCCGGGAATCTCGATGCGATCTTCCTAGCCGGTGAATCGGGGGCGGACTCGGTTCGGCGTCTGCTCATTGCGGACGGCGTGCATCCCATATCCGTCAAGCACGGAGACGTCTACCGTCGAATCCAGCCCGATGTCGGTGAGTTGCTCATTCCACAAGGGCTCTTCGACCTGGCGCAAATGATCCCGAGGCAGGATGTTCGCGTCATCGCCCCCGCGATCAATTTGGTCGCCCGGGAGCACCTGCACCCCGCCTTGGTCGACCTGTTTCTTGATGCGGCGAAGAGCCTTCACGGCGGCCCGTCGTTGCTGGCCGAGCGCGGAACGTTCCCGAGTCAGGACTACACCTCCCTGGCGCTGAGCGCGGATGCCAAGCGCTACTACGACAAGGGTCCCACCGGGCTGCGGAAGTACTTGCCCTTCTGGCTCGCGACCTGGGTCGATCGCCTGATCGTGTACGTCGTCCCGATCTTGGTCGTCGCGTCGAGCGTGTTCAAAGGCATTCCCGTCCTCGTCCAGATGAGAGCCCGGCTGGCGCTCCGTGGGTTCTACACGCGAATCCTGCGCATCGAGAACTCAAAGGACCAACAAGCCAATCGAGATGCCTATCTGGCCGAGCTCGATGCGATCGAGGATGCGACTCGGGAGATCCACGTCCCGCAGATGCACATCGCCCACTACTTCGAGTTTCGGCAGTACGTTCACGACCTGCGCAGTCGCCTCGAGGAGCTTTAGCCCTCAGCGGATAGGCTCGAGAATCACGACTGGGATGACGCGGTCGGTCCAGGTCGCATAGCTCGCGTAGTCCGGGTAGTGCGCAACCAGTTTCGGCCAGAGCGCTTCACGCTCGTCGGGCGCCGCTGTGCGAGCTTTCATCTTCATCTTGCGCCGCCTGATCTGGATGTCGCACTCGGGGTTCGCGACGAGGTTCTTGTACCAAAGCGGCTCGGAAGGGAGCCCGCCCTTCGACGCCACGACGATGATCTGGTCGCCTTCCTCGATGAAGAGCAGCGGCAGAGTTCTCGGCAGCCCACTCTTGCGTCCGATGGTCGTCAGCAGCAGCACAGGGATGCCCCAGGGGAACACGCTCCCAACGCGCCAGGTCGAACCGAGCAAGCCGCCGCTCCATCGGTAAACCGCCGTAGTCACCTGGGACATGACTTTAATGATTGTCCCAACGTAGGGCTTATCCATGCCTTCGGGCCTGGGCTTGATTTTCACGGCGTCGGTGCTCATGCGGCGGATCTTAGCCCGGGCGGAGGGTCTGGCCAGCC
>JBGUEF010000376.1:0-3544 GCA_041821485.1 Deltaproteobacteria bacterium | reverse complement strand
GCGTCCTGTTCTATGGTGACAGCGTCCTGTTCTATGGTGACAGCGTCCTGTTCTATGGTGACAGCGTCCTGTCGTGCGGGATGCCTCGAAACCGCGCACGGACGCGCCGGTGGAGCGCCTCGACGTTCAGGGTACGCTCTCGGGCATCGGGGTCGTATTGGTACGCGAAGTAGCCAAGGTACCGATCCCCTCCCGCTTCAAAGCGGGGATGGATGCTCGCTACGTGCGTGCCGTCTTCGGTGACCCCGACGACATCGACTTGCACCCAGCTGCCAGGAGTCAGCTCCTCCTCGTCGGGTTGAAGGAGCACGATGTCGACGATTTCGCTCTCCATCACCGTTCGGAATGGGACCGCAAGGTGCTCGTTTCCAACGCTGACCTCGAGAACGTGAAGACCGGGTTCATCGATGGCCAGGCAGTGGAGCTCGAGCGACGTGGGCGGCGTGTCGCAAAGCCCTAATCCGGATGACAGGTCCAAGCCCGCGAGGCCTCGGGCATCGAGACGCTCGCCCTCCGCGTCGAGGTAGAGAACGAGAAAGTGTTGTTGCCCGGCCAGGATGACCTGCTCGGACAACTTGCCAATGGGAATCGGAAGGGACTCGCTGAGAACGACGGCGAAATTCTCGGGCGCGCGGTTACAGCCGGCAGCGCCCGTGGCCGGTAAGGCGAGGCATAGGGCAAGAGAAGCAAGTCGAAGCATGATGACACCTCCTGCTGCCCGTGGCGCTAAACAGTGCAACCACCGTGCCAATGGCCTATCTCTGCAATATACTGAGCGCGAGCCGCCCCCTCACAGTGCGTGTGACGCACAAACAGCACGCACCCGTGAAGCACAGTCACAGCGAGAAGTTCGTCCGATGAGTGCGCTGGATCGCTATCTCGATGATCTGGGCGAGAACGTGGACGGCGACGCGCTGCTGACGCGGTTCCTCGAGTACACGAGCGATCAAGGGCTCGAGCTCTACCCCGCGCAGGAAGAAGCGGTGATGGAGCTCTTCGTGGGGAACAACGTGATCCTCAATACGCCGACGGGCTCGGGGAAGTCACTGGTGGCGCTGGCTGCGCACTTTCGTTCGATCGCGCTTGGGGAGCGATCGTTTTACACGGCGCCGATCAAGGCGCTGGTGAGCGAGAAGTTCTTTGATTTGTGTCGCGTGCTCGGGGCGCAGCGCGTGGGGATGATGACCGGAGATGCGACGGTCAATCGCGATGCGCCGGTGATCTGTTGCACTGCTGAGATCTTGGCCAACCTGGCATTGCGGGAGGGCGAGCGCGCCGAGGTCGACGGTGTCGTGATGGACGAGTTTCACTACTACGCCGACAGGGACCGCGGAGTCGCCTGGCAGACGCCACTGCTCACCCTACCCCAGGCGCGCTTCCTACTGATGAGCGCGACACTTGGGGAGACCCGGGTGTTCGAGGACGCCATTACCGAGCTGACCGGCGTGACGACGACGTTGGTGAAGAGCACCGACCGGCCCGTGCCGCTCGATTTCTCGTACAGCGAGGAGAACCTGCAAAACGCGGTCGTCGGGCTGCTGGAGGACGGAAAGGCACCGATTTACGTGGTGCACTTCGCGCAGCGTGCGGCGACCGAGCAGGCGCAGAGCTTCATGAGCATCGACTTTCTCTCGAAAGACGAGAAGAAGGCGGTGAAAGAGGAGCTCAGCGGAACGCGCTTCGACACCCCGTTCGGTAAAGAGCTCAAGAAGTTCCTGCACCACGGCGTCGGTGTGCACCACGCCGGGATGCTGCCGAGGTACCGGCGCCTGGTGGAGCGGCTCGCGCAGGAGGGGAAGCTCCGAATCATCTGCGGGACCGACACCTTGGGCGTCGGCGTGAACGTGCCGATTCGCACCGTGCTCTTCACGAAACTGTGCAAGTACGACGGCGAGAACACCAAGGTACTGACCGTGCGCGACTTCAAGCAGATCGCGGGGCGCGCGGGGCGGCGGGGCTTCGATACGCACGGCAGCGTCGTCGCGCAGGCGCCCGAGCACGCGATCGAGAACAACAAGCTCCGGGCGAAAGCCGGCGGGGACCCGAAGAAACTCCGGAAGATAAAGATGCGGCAGCCGCCGGATCGAGGATACGTGCACTGGGATGCCGACACGTTCAGGCGGCTCCAGGAGTCCGCGCCAGAGCCGCTCATGTCCCGGTTCCGTGTGAGCAACGCGATGATCCTCAACCTGTTCGAGCGCGAGGACAACGGCTGTCTCGCGCTTCGGAGGCTCATTCGCAGCAGTCACGAGGGGCCGACCGCCAAGCGGCAACATGCGCGGAGCGCGATTGCGATGATCCGATCACTTCGGGATGCTGGCGTGATCGAGCTCGGCCCGGACGGGGCACGGGTGAACGAAGACTTTCAGTCCGACTTCTCACTCAACCAGGCTTTGTCGCTTTATGTGGTCGAAGCGGTCGAGGTGCTCGACCCGGAGGACGCGGCGTACCCGCTTGACGTTCTCACGCTGGTCGAAGCGACGCTCGAACAGCCGTGGGCCGTTCTCTACGGGCAAACCAACACGCTCAAGGGGCGCGCCGTTGCAGCGATGAAGGCCGAGGGCATGGATTACGACGAGCGCATGGCTGAGCTCGAGAAGATCGAGTACCCGAAGCCGAACGCGGAGTTTCTCTACGCCACCTACGACTTGTTCTCGGAGCGTCATCCCTGGGTCGGCAACGACGTGCTTCGGCCGAAGTCGATCGCGCGGGACATGTACGAGCTTGGCATGAGCTTCGTCGAGTACGTGAAGGAATATGGGCTTCAGCGCTCCGAGGGTGTGTTGCTGCGCTACCTGACCGATGCCTACAAAGGCTTCGTGCAAACGGTGCCCGAATCCGCAAAGACCGACGAGCTCTACGATGTCTCCGACTGGCTCGGACTCACCGTGCGATCGGTGGACGCAAGCCTTCTCGACGAATGGGAGCAACTGCAAGCCCCCGACGAGGAGGTGGTCACGCCGGTCGAGCGGCAGGACGACGAAACCGTCGACATCACCAAGGACGTGCGCGGGTTCACGACGATGGTGCGCAACGCCGTGTGGCAGATCGTCCGCTTCGCGGCGTTCCGGCAGTACGACCGCGCGGCCGAGGCGCTATCCGAGGTGTCCGAAGCCAACGACTGGGACTCGGCACGCTTCCAAGAAGCCCTCGCGCCCTACTGGGCAGAATACGACGCCATCCAGATCGGCCCAGACGCGCGAAGCAGCGCGCAACTCAAGATCGAGCAAGGCGAAACCGAGTGGACCCTCACCCAAATCCTCCTCGACCCGAACGAGCACCGCAGCTGGCACATGCAATTCAAAATCGACCTCCCAGCCAGCCGCAACGCAGGCGTCCCCGCCATCACGCTCCTAAAAGTCACCGACTAACAGAGGGAAAAGGGGGACTGTCCCCACGCCCCACCACTTAACCCTTCAAAAAAGGGGACTGTCCCCTTTTTAGGCGGCGCCGTCTTTTTGGGCTTCTTCGATGTCGACGGGGGTTTCGTCGGGGAGCTCGAGCATGTCGCTGCTGGCGTCGGCGGGGAGCTCTTCTACGGAGC
>JBGUEF010000375.1:0-3560 GCA_041821485.1 Deltaproteobacteria bacterium | reverse complement strand
CTCGGTAGAGCGCATCGAGCGCGCTGAGCACCTCGAAGTCCCCGGCATCCACTTCGAGCACCTTGCGGTACGCCGAAACGGCGGCCTCCATGTTCTGGAGCTGCGTTTCATGAATCTGCGCAGTCTTGATCCAGAGAGAGCGGCTCAAGGAAACATCTTCGACGTTCGCGGCCAGATCACCCGTGAGCTCTGCCACCGCCTCGAAGAGGTCGTGCTCGCTCGCGAGCATCTCGAGCCGCTGCAAGGTGCCGGTGTCTGACGGCATCTCGCGGAACGCCTCACACAGCGAGACGAACCCACGCTCTGTGTCGCCAATGTACTGGAAGTACGTATCGGCCACGCGCGTGAGCAACTGGAGCTTCCGTTGCGGCGCGCCGCTGAACCGGTGCTGAACGCGAAGAGCATTGACGTAGGGACCCCAGTCCTCGCTCATCTCGTAGATGGGTTCGAGAACTTGCGACGCCTCGGCCGCCACCTCGTCGTCGTCGAGTAGCTGCTCGAGCTGCGCCTTCGCGCCGTCGTGCTCGGCAATGAGCGACAGGACCTCACGGTAGAGCTCCACCGCGCGCGACTTGTCTTGCATCTGCGACTCGCAGACCCGGCCCAGCCGGAACTTGAGCGCAGCGAGCTCCTCGTGGCTCTCCGGGTTGGCCTCGATGCGCCGCTCGAGAAGCTGTCCGAGCTCCTGCCAGCGCGACTCGCCCTCATAGAGATTCTCGAGGTCCCGGCAGGCGTCGGCCTGCTCCACCCCATACTCGTCGATGATGCCCTCGAAGGCCTCGATCGCCTTGTCGGTGTCGTTCAGTGCCTCGGCGAAAAGCTGAGCGCGTCGATACGCGATCCCAAGACGGATCTCGGGATCCTTCTCGAGCTCGATCCCCCGCGCGTACACGTCCAACAAATCGCGGAAGCGCTCGGTTCGGAGGTACAGATCCCCCAACGCGTTGATCGCGCCCAGATTGTCGCTCTCGAGATCGTACACGAGCCGGAACTGGTCGATCGCGTCGTCGATTCGATCGAGCTGGGCCAAGGTCTGACCGTAGCTCAGACGGATCGGCACGGCCTGATGCGGGTCGGGCACCGCTTCAATCGCGGACTCGAAACCGGACACCAGGCGATCCCAGCCGTTCATCTCCTCGGCTAGCCGCTCGACGTCCACACGGGCCTCGTCGTGCGTCGGCGCCAAGGCAAACGCTTCGAGGTAACGCTCGAACGCCACATCGGGCTGCCGCAGGCGTTCTTCGAACACGTGACCGATCTTACGGAGAAGCTCGACCTTCGACTCATCGTCGGCGGCGTGGGCAAACCGAACCTCGAGAACCGACACCAACTTGCGCGCGTCGTGCGCCTCTTCGTAGATCGGCGTCAGTGCCTCGGCCGCTTTCACGTTGTCGGGATCGGCACCGAGGATCTTCTCGTACACGCGGGCCGCCCGGTCGGGCTTGCCCTTCTTGTCCTCCCAAAGGCGCGCGGCTCTGAAGAGCAGCGGAATACGTTCCTCGGGACCGGTCTCCGGTGCTTCGGCCTGCCGCTCGACGATGCGGATCAGCTCGTCCCACTTCTCGTTGGCCGCGTAAAACGTCTCGAGCTCGTCCCAAGCGCCCAAGGACACGTAGCGGCGCTTGAGTTGTTCCTGCGCCCGGCGATCTGACGGATCCAGCTCGAGCAGCTTCTTGAACGCCCCGATGGCGCCTTCGTCGTTGCCAATCTTGTCGGCGTAGATCATGCCGAGCTTCTGAAGCTGCTGCTTCATCGAGCTCACGTCGGTGTCACTCGCCACGAGGGTCTCCAGGACCTCAGCGAGCGGCTCCCACTCGCGGGCGCGCTCGTAAAGTTGCGCCAGGTTGTCGAGCGCGTTCGGATTCTCCGGATCACCCTCGAGGACCTTCTGCCAAAGCTCGATGCACACCTCTGGCTTGCGCAGCCGTTGCGTGGCGAGATCGGCCATTTCGCTGTAGCGAAGCAGCTGGTCGTCTTCCGGAAGAAGATCGACCTCGCGCTGCATCGTGCGAATGAGTTTTTCCCAATCGCGGCGCTTCTCATACATCTGCTTGAGGCGCTCGATGGCGTCGACGTCCTGCGCGTCGTAGTCGAGCAGCTGCTCGAAGCACTTGATCGCCTCGGCCTGGTTGCTCGATCGCTCCAGATAGAGAGTCCCCGCCTGGCGGAACAACTCCACCTTTTCCGCAGGTGCCTGAAGCAGCTCAGCCTTCTTCAGAATGGAACGGATCATGTCCGACCATCGCTTCTGCTCCTCGAACTTGGCGATCGCGTCGTCGAGCTTTTCGAGCTCGGCGCTTTCGTCCGCCGTCAATTCCCGAACCTCATCCCCCGATTGTTCTTCCGACATCTTGCCTCAGCCCCCCTACGGCGATTCGGTTCTCAACTCTGCGAGACGGTCTCGCGCAGCCTTGACGTAATGCTCGGGCGCGTCCGTGCCCGCCATCATCACGTACTTGTCGAGGTAGCGCTTGGCCTCCTCGTCGTTCCCCTGCAGGGCGTACGTCCAACCAAGCGAAAACAATGCGTCGCCCATCCCCGGCACAATCGCTAGCGCGGCCTGGAACTCAGCGATGGCCTCGTCGAACTTTCGCTGCTGCTGATACACGGTGCCCAAGAGATGATGAATGTTCGCCTCCTCCTCGGTCCCGGGCATCGCTACCTTGAGCGCTTCGCTCAGCACCTGGGCGGCGTTGTCGGGATAGCGAAGGTCCGCGTACAGGCGACCAAGCGCCGAGTACGACGGCAAGAACCGAGGACCGGTCTTGATCGCGTCGGTGTACTGGTACAGCGCGCTCTGGGAATCCTCGAGCTCTTCGCTACATCGGCCGAGCTTGAAGTGCGCCTTGAACAACGATGAGTCGAGTTCGAGCGCCTTGGTGAGCGCAGCCTGGGCGCCCTTCCAGTCTTCGAGCTCCATCAGCACGGTGCCGAGCTTCTCGTGGTAGCCAGCCATGTCCGGCTTCGCGACAATCGCCCGCTCGAGCGCCTCACGCGCAGCGGAGAAGGACCGCAGCTCGACCTGAACGATGGCGAGGTTGAAGTACGCTTGATGATTCGTCGGATCGATCGCGCCGGCCTTTTCGAGGCTCTCGGCAGCTTCGTTGTACCGCTTCATCTGCGCGAGCTCGACGCCCGCATTCATCTCGTTCATCGACTCTACCCGGGCACGGGAACAGTTCCCGCCCATCAGGATTAGACCCACCAAAACAACCCCGAACATCTGAGCACGCATGCTTGCCTCCTACGCTTGGAAATTCACAAGCACTTCAATCCTACAGCATTTGTCGCATGGCCAACAATAGTAAACACAGCTCTTTTTTCGGCTGTTTCGCCCTTTTTGGCCAGTTTCAGACCAGCCCATTCTTCCTGAACGGGGGAGCAGGCCCTGGAAAGCAGGGATATCAGAGGGAAATCTCGCTTTTCGGTCCGCGACCCGGAGGTCACTGGCCCGCGGCGTCGAGCAGGAACGGATAGTTGACGACCACCACGCCGCCACCGTCGGGCGCAGGGAAGGTCCACCTGCGAACCGCGCGCACGATGCAGCTCTCAACCGCCTC
>JBGUEF010000374.1:0-3607 GCA_041821485.1 Deltaproteobacteria bacterium | reverse complement strand
TAATGCTCATCGCCGGGACGGGCCGCCGAATCCTGATCACGATCACAGGCTTCACCATCGCCCACTCGATCACCCTCGCCCTCAGCGCACTGGGTGTGGTGCGAGTGCCGATCCCGGCGGTGGAAGCCGCGATCGCGCTGAGCATCATCTTCCTGGCGGTCGAGATCGTGCGCGGCGATCCAAACAGCCTGACGTACCGCTACCCTATCGCGGTCTCCTCTTCGTTTGGTTTGCTCCACGGGTTCGGGTTCGCCGCGGTCCTCGGCGAAACAGGCCTACCGCAGACCGAGATCCCGGCCGCCCTTCTCTTCTTCAATGTGGGTGTCGAACTCGGACAGATTCTCTTCGTGGCTGCCGTGATCGCCGTCTATCAGCTCATTCGCTTCGTGGGTCGGACCTTCGTCGATCGTGACCTCTCGATCGACGCACTTCGCCCCCTTCAGACCCCGGCTGCCTATGCCGTCGGCATACTCGCCTCGTTTTGGATGATTCAGCGAGTCGCGACGTTCTGGACAACTTGAATCTCGACCGGCGTGCTAACTCTCGTCGCCGCCTGCGCTCGAGGGGGTGAGCTCCAGCGGCTCCCCGGCTTCATTCGTGATTTGCGTCATCGACGTCGGGGGCGCCAGCTTAATGCCGGCTTCGGCGAAGCGCCGAACGATCTCGAGATTGATGCGCTCACCGAAGTCGCAAAACGCCCAGTAATCCGGCGGCTCATACCAGTAAAAGATGACGATGCTCAGGGAGTCCGGATTGAATTCTTCGAAATAGACGCGAGGCGGTCTGTCCGCCGGCATGCCTTCGTGGTCCTTCAACACATCCCTGACGGTCGCGAGCGCCTGTTGAAGCTTCTCGCGAGACGTACCGATGGCGATCCGAAGCTTGGTCTTTCGTCGGATGTGCTCGCGCCGCTCGATGTTCTCGATCTCCATGGTGGCCATCTTCTCGTTGGGGATGGAGGTCAGGTGACCGTCGAGTTGGCGGATTCGCGTGGAGCGCAGCCCGATCTGCTCGACGACCCCGTCGTGAGCGCCCGCGACGATTCGCTCGCCGACCTTGTACGGCTGGTCGATGAAGATCATGAGACTGCCAAGCAGGTTCCTGAGGGTATCCTGAGCGGCGAGCGCGACTGCGAGTCCGCCAATACTGAGGCTTGCTACCAGGCCCATCAGAGGGAGACCGATCGCGGTTGCTCCCTGGGAGATCAAGACGGTGGCCACGCCAATGGCAATCAGTCGGGCGGTCAAGCGGATCAGACTGGCGTCCAGGCTCTCGGCGCCGATGCGCGGCGTCCTGAGGATCGCTTCTCCCGCCGCGAGAACCAGTGTCCAAGCGATCCACGCGAGGGTGAGATAAGCAATCGCGGTTGCGGCGAGGTTCAGCGACTTGGCGACGTTTCCGATGAGAAGGATCTCTTCCGACAGACGAGGGAGCGCGAAAACGGCGGCAACGAACAGCAAGGCGGGCACCGCCAGGTTCGCTAGATAACGCTTCGCTGAGCGCGGTCGACCGCGCCGGCGGCTGACGCGGAACACGCCGAAGACAAGGGCCAGCGTCGACAGGAGCGCGGCGACGAGCACGATCCACTTCCACAGGGCTTGCCCCCAGGTCACGCTCCGCATCCACGCTGGCAAGGCGTCGACATAGGAAATCGGAACATGCCAGCCGCCGTAGACTTCCAGGAATGAGCTCACGTGCTCCATCGGCGGCTCGCGACGGTAAGGCAGGTCCCTGGTGCGCTCGTAGAACTCTTGTACGCGAGCGACAGTCTCTGGAGCGAAGAGAAACTCGCCCTTCCGCGGCCCTTCGGCGACCCGATGAACGGCGATCTCGGTATGGGGAATCGTCCAGCGATCGAGCCTCGGATCACCTTCGATCTCGTTGTCCCCTGGAACCTCCTCGAGTGGCGGAAGCTCGATTCGCGTCAAGACCTCGTACAAATAAACGCCTGCATCGTCAGCGGTTGCTCTGCGAGCCTCGGGCGCAACCTTGCTTAGGTCGAGGGTCCCTTTCGCTCGGCGCTCGGACTCCAGAAGCTTCTGAAGCCCCTCGTCGCTGCGTTCTCCGACACCCTCGTCCCGAACCAAGGCCCACATCTCCTCCGAAGAGGCGAGAAAGGTGTGGAGCGTCTCCCGCGGGCTCGAGGTGAAGGGTGGTTCGAGTGGGTGCTCTGCGGACTGGGCTTGGACCCGTCCGCGCGACGCAAGGCCGAGAAGAAGCAGGGCGACCCCAACGGCGACTACGGGTCTCACGGATCTCATCCCTTCCGGCATTGGGAATGAGTAGCCGAAAATCCCATCTTCGTCACTTCGATGTTAGCCTAACGGCGATGGACAACATCAACACCCTGCTCGTTGCGTTCATGTTCATTACGATCCTCACCTTGGGAATCGCCGGCGTTCTCGCCGAGCTGGCCGAGGTGGTGCGCAACGTGGAACGGCGGGAACGGGACCGGCTGCTGGTCGGCTGGGCCCTGCTCTTGCTCTTCGCGTACTTCAGCTTGTTTTGGCATACGGCCGACATCGCCTTGCTCGAAGAGTGGGACTTCGGGCTGTTCTTGTTCGCAGAGACCGGTCCGGTCCTACTTCTTTTTGCGACGCAGATCATGCTCGGCGCTTTGTCGGCCGAGCCTGAAGGCGAGCAAGATTCGAGCGTCCGGCAGGGCCGCTTTTTCGTGATTTTCGCTCTCCTGCAAGTCTGGTTGATCGCTGCCGGCTTCGTTCTGGGGGTGGGCTTGAGGATGGACACCGCCATCGACGCAATCGTGCTCCTGACCTGCCTCGTGCTCGCATCGTCGACGAGCCGTCCTCTTCACGTGGCGGGCCTCACCGTGGTGTGGGTCGCTTACGTCACAGGCGCCGTGCTGGAGACCTGGGTCCACTAACCATCGGACGAACTCGGTGACGCATCAACCCCGGCTCCGTCGTGCCCGGGGGCCCGCCCCAGCAGGCTACTGCTCGACCGGCGCTGGCTCGGCTGGTGCCTGCTCGACCGGCGCGGGCTCGGCTGGCGCGGGCGACCCGGTGTCCATCTTGCCCCGCTTCTCAGCCTTTTGCGTCTTCTTGTCTCCCCGTTTCCCTCTCCCTTTGTCGATGGGGGGCGGCACCTGGTAGTCCGCCGACAGCGGCGTCACGATTCCGTCGATGACCCAAGTGTCGGAATCTGGGTAGTAAACGTAGACCGCCTTCTGCCCGCAACCGCGCACCGCCATCTGGGAAGCCATCTTCCGCGCGCCCTCGGTATCGATGACGTTGAGCTTCAGCTCCTCCTTCGGGCACGAGAGGTCGAATGCTGCGCGGCGAGTCACCGTCGTGTTTGCACGCTTGTTGTGCTTGCAAGCAGTGCCCGCGATCACGAGAAGCGCTACGATGGCTAACCGTATCAACATGGAGCTGGTTATGCACCTTGGCTCAGAAATGTGCCAGCGCTTTTTACGGCCACCCTGGTTTGGGTTTTTCGACATTTTCATCGTCCGTTTTCCTCTCCCCGCATACCAGCCGCAATGTGCAATCCGACCAGCCTGGCGATCATCACCGCCAGATAGAGCGTTCCGAAGACCCCTTCGAGGACCGCCAGAGGACGCGCGTCGCCGAACACCGGCGTGATG
>JBGUEF010000373.1:0-3613 GCA_041821485.1 Deltaproteobacteria bacterium | reverse complement strand
CGAGGCCTGGATGATCACGATGATCACCGCCTTTGGTATCGCGCTCGTCAAGGCGTACCTGGTGGCCGCGAACTTCATGCACCTCAACATCGAAAAGAAGTACATCTCGTACCTTCTAGCGACGATGCTGATGCTGATGTTGCTGTTCTTTGCCGGCACGGCCCCGGATGTGATGAAGCACAAGGGGCAGAACTGGGAAAACGTCGCGGCCGAGGCCGAAATCGAGCGAGCGCTCGAGGCTCAAGGGGCCGCAGACGCGCACGGTGAGCACGGTGGGGAACACGACGCTGCGGCGCACTGAGGAAAGGAGGAATCGTTCATGCCTGATGATGCACTAGGTCGCCCGTTCGGGGTGCCGGCCAGGCGCGAACCCGTCCTTCCTAACGGTGTGCTCGGCATGCTGCTCTTCGTAGCCACGGAGATCATGTTCTTTTCGGGCCTGATCAGCGCCTTCGTCATTGGCAAGAGCAACGCCATCGGCGGCTGGCCGCCGCCCGGACAGCCGCGCCTGCCGGTCGAGGAGACTGCGCTCAACACGGCAGCGCTCCTCGCGAGCGGCGTGGCGCTCTACTTCGCCAACCGAGCGTTCAAGAACGGCGCCGCGAACACCAGGCGCCTCTTGTTGCTGGCCATTGCGCTTGGCGGCTTTTTCGTCGTGTTTCAGGGCGCGGAATGGGTCGCGCTGATCGGAGAGGGGCTGACGCTCACCTCCGGGCAGATGGGCGGCTTCTTCTACCTCCTCGTCGGGACTCACGCGCTTCACGTCGCCGTGGGGTTCATCATCTTGCTCTACACCTATCGCGAGTTGCAGCACGGTGACCTCGACCGCTTCACGTTCTGGCCGGCGCAGATCTTTTGGTACTTCGTCGTCGGTGTGTGGCCCATCCTCTACTGGCAGGTGTACCTGTGATCCGCATGGCTCGAGCCGGCGTCGCGGCCGCCGCGATCGCCGTGGCCTGGGCAGCCGACCTGGCTTACGCCTGTCCGTCATGCGCATCGCCGCTCGAAGAGAACCGGCAGGCGTTCGTCGACACGACCGTGTTTCTGACGGTGGTCCCGCTCATGATGATGGGCGGCTTCATCTGGTGGCTTCGCCGCAGGATTCGCGCGATGGATGACCGCCCCGAGATCGCGGTTCCCGAGAACCTGCTGGGCGATACGGGGCCGTTCTCGAAGCGCCGCTAGAGCCGTTCCCAGACGGGCTGTCGGGAGTCGGTAGGTCCTCCACGGAGCTCTTCGCGGTCGGCGAGGGCGATCGCAAACCTGCGCGCCGCAAACGCCAGCAGGAGCCCCGCCGCGACGTCGATGAACCAGTGCCAGCGCAGGAACATCGTGGCGATCATGATGTTGACGGCCACGAAGGCTAGAATCGGCCAGAGCCATCGGAAGGGCTGCGTGTGCCGATAGGCAAACGCGTGCAGCGCGAAATAGACCGGGTACGCGGTGTGTAGCGAGGGAAAGATGTCGAGCTGTGCGCCGGCGGTGGCCACGGTGAGCTCGACCTGGTTCCACCAGAACCCGCCCTGTAGCGGCTGGTCGAATGCAATCGTCGCAACGGGGCCAGCGCCCGGAATGATGGTGTAGAGGACGTGTCCGCACGCCACGATGAGCAAGGCGCCGGCCATGATTTCCTCCTGGCGCCTGCCTCGGTCGACGAGGAGCGAAGGGACCAGCATGAGGGTCATCACCAGGAAGTATCCGTAATAGAAGAACGAGAACCACTCGACGACCGGCTCGACGTTCCAGGCCTCCATCCAAACCGAGGGCGTGGTCCCGAGAAGCCAATGGTCGATGGCCAACAATCGATAGTCTACTAGTTCGGGCTGAAGCGCCGGAAGTAGGACCCGCATCGTGAAGTACGAGAGCGGCATCGGCATGAATAGCCCGAGGCGGTACGTCAAAGCGCGCGCTCGTCGACCGCGAATCACTTCGCCCCGGACCAGCACCAGGGCGCAGCCGGTGATGGCCAAGAGGGCGAAAGCCAGCCGGCGCGCGACGGTCGCATCAGCGCTGTCCGGGGCGATAGACACGCGCAACAAGAGGAAGGCGTGAAACGCAAGCACGATCACATCCTGCACTGCGAGGTTGTGTGCCGTGACGCCTAGCGTCGTTCGCGCCCGCTCAGCGACGTTCCGGGTGAGTTCCAGCATATGGGTCCAGGCGGCTCGAAGTGTGTCGATACCGCTATGCCAATGCAAGCAACTCGCCTCCCCGGCGCGCGGGCTGTGAATTTACCCTAAGGGTGGATTCACTTCGGTAGCAGACGCGACGCGCAACCTGGGCTACACCTCGCCCCATGGAAGAGGACCCGCCCAAGCGCACGTCCATCCGGGACGACGCACTCAATCTGCCCAACCTTCTGACGATGCTTCGCATCGCCCTGATCCCCGCAGTGCTGTGGCTTCTCTGGGACGGCACGCCCAAGGCCAACTTCTGGGCCGCCATGCTCTACATCGGCACCGCTCTGACCGATCTCATCGACGGGTACCTGGCTCGCAAGTGGGGCCAGATCAGCGTGCTCGGGAAGTTCCTCGACCCGCTGGCCGACAAGCTCCTCGTGATGGCGACCTTGATCTTTCTCGCGTACCTCGGCCGAATGCCGTTCCTCGGTGTCGTCGCGGTGATCATCATGCTCAGCCGGGAGCTCGGCGTGACGGCGCTTCGCACGATCGCGATGAGCGAAGGGGTCGTGATGGCCGCGATGCGAACCGGTAAGGACAAGACCGCCTTGCAAATGGTCGCCATCCTGATGCTCATCGTGCATCAGCGTTACACGATCTACTTCGGGTTCTACCAAACCGAGTTCGACTTCGCGCAGGTCGGGTTGGTGCTCCTCTACTTGAGCCTGGCGTTGGCTTTGTTGAGCGCCGGTGAGTACGTCAAGCTCTTCGTCGATGCAGTCGACGCAAAAGAAGAGCGTCTCACACAAGCCACATCGTGACTGAGCAGACGGGAACCTTGACGGTCGAGGCGCACCCGTCGCGTCATGTCGTCGGCCGGGTCGCGCGGGGAAGCGGATTGCGGGACGCACTTCGCTCGCTGGTCGACCAGCACCGTCTTCGAACCGCCTGGGTCAGCGCAATCGGCGCCTTCGAATGGATCGAGCTCACCGAGTACAATCAGACCGATCGGCGCTACGAAGAGGCGCATCGTTTTGAGCGCTGCGAGCTCCTATCGATGCAGGGCAACCTCTCCGAACGCGACGGTGAGCCATTCTGGCATCTCCATGCGACCGTCTCTCTTCGGGAGGATGACCGGGACGTGACCTATGGCGGGCACGTGGTCGACGGCTCGGTGTTCGCGTTGGAGCTCCGGATCGATTGTTTTGACGAGCTCGAGCTGAAGCGAGCCCATGACGAAGCGACGGGGCTTCAGCTCTGGGCCGATCTCGGGGCAATCGCGGGCGGGGGCGAGGCGGCATCTGCTCCTGAGGCAGCTCCCGCCGGGGTCACCTGGGCCATGGCAGCGCAAGTCTCGGCTCGGGCGGAGCCTGCTGCGCGCGAAGAGTACAAGCCCGAAAAGGGCGATTGGATCGAGCACGCGAAGTTTGGGCTCTGCACGATCGAGGCACTGTCGGGTGATGGCGTGTGCATCATCAAGTTACCCACTGCAC
>JBGUEF010000372.1:0-3616 GCA_041821485.1 Deltaproteobacteria bacterium | reverse complement strand
CCGCACGAGATCACCGGCGTGCCCTCCCTTCGGGCTGCGTATGCACCCAATCCCGCGGCATTGCCGGCGCTTGCGGTCGACGACACTCCCACGCTGATTTTGTACACCTCGGGCACCACCGGCTCTCCCAAGGGCGTGGTCATCACGCGGCGCAACATCGCGGCGAACCTCGACGCGCTTACGGAAGCCTGGGAATGGACCGAGCGCGACACGGTCGTTCATTCGCTGCCTTTGATTCACGCCCATGGTTTGGTGCTCGGGCTTCTTGGAAGCCTTCGAGTCGGTGGGGCGCTTCACTACGTGCCTCGCTTCACGCCCGCGAGCATCGGACAGGCGCTCGTCGATCCGCGGCACGAGCAAACCGTGCTCTTCGCGGTGCCCACGATGTTTCACCGGATCGCCGAGGCCGCCGAGCACGACAGCGGCCTCTGCCAAGCCTTACGCCAGCCGAGGCTGCTCGTCTCCGGTTCAGCAGGGCTCTCGCTACGCGAGCACGAGCACATCCAGACTCTCACCGGACGGGGCGTTCACGAGCGCTACGGATTGACCGAGACCCTCATCAATTGCGGGGTACCGGCGTCGCACGCTCCGATGCCAGGCTACGTCGGGCCGCCGCTCCCCGGCGTCGAGCTGAAGCTGGTCGATGATCAGCGCCACGAGCTCGATGCGTATGACGATCAAACGATCGGGGAAGTCGCGGTCCGGAGTGCCGCCGTCTTTGCCGGGTATCTCAACCGCGACGATGCGACCGCCGCGGTCTTGGACGACGACGGCTGGTTCTATACCGGTGACCTCGCGACGCGGACGGAAGCGGGTGCCATTCGGATCTTGGGAAGGCGAAGCACCGATTTGATCAAGACCGGTGGGTACCGGGTTGGCGCCGGGGAGATCGAGGCCTGCTTGTTGGAGCACCCATCGGTCCGAGAAGTGGCTGTCGTCGGGATTCCCGACGATGACCTCGGCCAGCGGATCGCTGCGTTTGTGGTGTTGCGGCCAGGGGAGCACCAGGACCCGGCCGCGTTGACGAGTTTCGTGGCGGAGCATCTCAGCCCCCACAAACGCCCACGCGACGTCCACTTCACCCCGGAGCTTCCACGGAACGCCATGGGCAAGGTTCAGAAGAAGCTCTTAGGCGGTTAGTGCAAGGTCGTCTCTGGTAATGCCGCAGGCCTCGGCCACGTCGTCGCGATAGGCGCGCCATGCATCGACAGCCTGACCCAGTGCCCGGACGACGCCCACGCGGTCATTCTCGGGCAGGTGATTGAGCATCACGCGCCACGCGGCTTTGCGGTGCTCGCCTTCGACCGAGCGGTGCGCCTTAGTCAGCGCCAGGCACTCGATGGGAAGCCCGTAGTGTTTCGCAAGCGGATGCTCTTCGAGTGCGGGTTGCGGGCGAGGGGGCGCGGACGCATCCAGCTCGTGCCGCTCGTACGCCGTTCCTTCGATGAAGAGCGTCGAGATCGACGCAGCGATCGACCAGCCTCGATTCGTGGTTACGTCATCGAGGAACTCTCGATACGCGCGCGCCGCCGGAAGCAGTTGCACGTTCGCAAACCGCTCGACGTCCATCCCCAGCCCGCGCGGATACATCAGGAACAGCTCCGGATGCGGCTTGCCCGCCGCCAGGCCGCCGGTTTCCTCCTCGTAGAGGTTCTCCGCCAACTCTCGTCGCACTTCGGCGATAGGACACTGCACGTACGCGCGTCCCACCATGATCGGAAAGTCCCGAACGTAGACTTCCCACTCCTGCTCGAGGTGGATGTGCAGCTTATCTCTTGGCACGAGACCAGCGGTGAAGGCTGGCCAAGCCCAGTGCGTCTTTCGCTCCATCTGCTGAAGTAAGGCCTCTTGGAACTCGGCTACATCCACTCTTTCAAGGTAGAGGTTGGCCGGGCCAGTGTCGAAAACGCCTAAAAAGACGGCGAATTCAGGCGTCGCCCTTGAGATACGTGTAGCCGCGCAGGCTTTCTTCGTAGTGGCGCATGAAGGTGCGCAGCTGCGGCAAGGTCATGCGCCCCTGGTTGAGCGCGCGCTCGGCCTGCTTGCGAACGCGCTCCACCATCTCTTCCGGATCGTACTGCAGATAGCGCAACACCTCGTCGATCGAGTCGCCCTTGATGACGTTTGAGACGCTGTAGCCGTAGTCTTCGAGCCGGACGTGCACCGCGTTCGTGTCTCCGAAGAGGTTGTGAAGGTCACCCAAGATCTCCTGGTATGCGCCGCCCAAGAACATCCCGAGGAGGTAAGGCTGTCCGGGCTCTACCGGATGAAGGTCGAGCGAGTGCTGCACCTCTTCGACGTCGATGAAGTGGTCGACGATGCCGTCTGAGTCGCAGGTCACGTCCGCCAGTCGAGCGCGAACCGTGGGTTCCTCGTCCAAGCGGTGAATCGGCATGAACGGGAACAAGTGATCCATGGCCCAAATGTCGGGCGCCGATTGGAACAACGAGAAGTTGCAGTAGTAGATCGCACCCAGGAGCTCCTCGACCGCGTGGAGCTCCTCCGGCACGTATTTGAGGCGGCGCATCGATCGGCGAATCTTTTCGCAGCAGCTCCAGAACAAATGCTCTGCCCGCGCCAGCTCGCGGATCCCGAGGTAGCCGAACTTGAATAGGCTCCGCGCTTCTTCGAGTGCCTGCTGCGCATCGTGCCACGATTCCTGCACGTTCTTGGGTTGGATGCCCTTCCAGGTCTCGTAGAACTCGTCGAGGATCCTATGGTCGTCTTTGGACGGTTCCGGAGGGTCTTCGAAGTCGACCTGGTCGACGCCCAGCGCATCGAAGATCAGCACCGATTGATAGGCGGCGATTGAGCGACCGCTCTCGCTGACGATGGTCGGCGGCTGCACGCTCGCCTTCTCGCATGCTTCCTGAATGCCTGCGACCACGTCGTACGCGTACTCCTTGAGGTCGTAGTTCATCGAGCCGCGGAAATCGGTCTTCGAGCCGTCGTAGTCAACCGCCAAACCGCCCCCGACGTCGAGGAAGCTCATCTTGCATCCCATCTTCATGAGCTCGACGTAGATCTGGCTCGCTTCGCGCATGGCGTTCTTGACGGGGATGATGCTCGAGACCTGGCTTCCGAGATGGAAGTGAAGGAGCTTCAGACAATCGAGCATGTCGCGCTTCTCGAGCTCGTCGACGACGTGAACGATCTCCGACATCGTCAGGCCAAACTTCGCGCGGTCGCCGGCGGAATCCGCCCAGCGGCCCATCCCTTTGCTGCTCAACTTCGCCCGTACGCCGAGACAAGGTCGAATGCCGAGCTTCTCCGATGCGCGGAACGCGAGCTCCAGCTCCTCGATGCGTTCGAGCACCACCACGACCGTGTTGTCGAAACGCTGCGCCACGAGAGCGGTCTCGAGATACGCGAGGTCTTTGTACCCGTTGCAGATGATGAACCCGTCTTCATCTTCCATCGCCGCGAGAGTGATCAGCAGCTCCGGTTTGGAGCCGGCTTCCAGCCCGAACCGCCAAGGCCTTCCCGACTCGACGATCTCATCGACGAGGTGCCTTTGCTGATTGACCTTGATCGGAAAGACGCCCCGATACTCTCCGTCGTATCCGTACTCGCGAATCGCGCTCTCGAAGCACTCGTTGAGCAAACGGATGCGGTC
>JBGUEF010000371.1:0-3636 GCA_041821485.1 Deltaproteobacteria bacterium | reverse complement strand
GAGGTCTAGAGTGCACGCGCGTGACACATTTCTTTCCACAAACGAACAAGGGAATCCGACCGAAGACAGAATCCCTTGATTTTTTGGTGACCCCAGCGAGGTTCGAACTCGCGTTACCGGCGTGAGAGGCCGATGTCCTAGACCACTAGACGATGGGGCCGATTTTGAGCTTCGCTCTCTAACACTGTCCCACCCACCCCGCACCCGTAATTCGGACCGGTTTGGAGGGGTTGGCTCGGGGACTAGGATTCGAACCTAGATAGCCAGTACCAGAAACTGGAGTCCTGCCATTAGACGATCCCCGAATGGTCCCGACACCTTAACTTGGGGGTCGGGCGGCGGCACTATAGCGGCAAGGCCTCACTCAGCAAGCAAGTGCTGCACGATCCTAATCTTTACTGTTTTCGTCGTGTATATTTTAGGTGTTTCTTCAACAATATGAGACGATAATCTGTAAATTTCTTATTGTTGACTTGACCTGCCGGAAAACTGGGGAATAGTCAGAGTTCCCCCTGCGGCCGCATTTCGGTGTCCGGGGGACAGGAGCATCATGACTTCGTGGAAAGAACAGCTTGGTGATCGAATCCCGGAGCAACTCGCAGGCGAGGTGGATCTCTTCGAGGGTCAGATCGAACTCAAGAAGCAGGGGAAGATCGACGACAAGATCTTCGCCGAAACGCGGCTTCGCCGCGGCGTGTACGGGCAGCGCTACGACAATGGCCTCCGGGACGACGGAACCGGTCAGAAGACCTTGGCGTTCCCCTGCGGCGACCTGACCAAGGGGCCGGACACCGTCTGGGACGCGCCGGGCATGATGCGCATCAAGATTCCGTTCGGGAAGCTCACCGTCGAGCAGCTCGAGGTGTTGAGCGAGCTCGCGGAGGAGAACTCCGATTCGATCCTGCACGTCACGACGCGGCAGGACATCCAGCTTCACTTCATTCACATCGAAGAAGCTCCCGACATGATGCGCCGGCTCGCGACGGTCGGGATCACCACGCGCGAAGCCTGTGGCAACAGCGTCCGGAACGTGACCGCCTGCGAGTACGCTGGTGTCTGCACGACGCAGGCGTTCGACGTGACGCCATACGCCGACGCGATCACGAAGTACCTTCTGGGCCACCCCGACGTTCAAGACTTCGGTCGCAAGTTCAAGATCGCGTTCTCCGGCTGCGAAGACAATCCTTGTGGTCTCGTCACCTTCCACGACCTCGGCGCGGTAGCACAGGTCAGAAACGGGAAGCGCGGTTTCCGCGTCGTGGTCGGTGGGGGGCTTGGCGCGGTGCCGGTGCAAGCCAAGGTGCTCGCCGAATTCTGCCCAGAGGAAGAGCTCCTTCCACTTGCGCAGGCGGTGTCCCGTGTGTTCGCGCGCCTCGGCGAAAGCAGAGCCGCGCGCGCGCGCGAATCAAGTTCCTCGTGCAAAAGCTCGGCATCGACGAGTTCAAGAAGCTCGTGGCCGAAGAGCGCGAGACGCTTCGCCCGGACGAGCGCTGGACGGCGTTCTTGGACGACCTTCACTCGACCGACGAAACGCCGGTGCGCGAGGCGGGCGCGATTCCTGCCGACGCCTCCGCCGGCTTCAAGGCCTGGGCCAAGCACAACCTCAAGCCCCAGGCGCAGGACGGGTACTACTCCGCCATCATCAAGCTGCCGCTCGGTGACTTCACCGCCACGCAGGGCCGCGCGCTCGCGCAGCTTGCCCGGGAGCTCACCGGCGATTCCATTCGCTGCACGGTCGAGCAGAACCTCACGTTCCGCTGGGTCAGCGGAGCGGATGCGGTGACCTTCTATGAACGCCTCGCAGAGCTCGAGATGGCCGCCGCGGGTGCGGGCACAATCACCGACATGACGTCGTGCCCCGGCACCGACACCTGCAAGCTCGGCATCTCCGCATCACGCGGGCTGACGGGTGAGCTCCGCAAGCGGCTCACGGTGGTCGAGGACGAGCTCCACCCGGCGGTGCAAGCGCTTCGCATGAAGGCGAGCGGCTGCTTCAACTCCTGCGGCCAGCACCACGCGGCCGACATCGGATTCACCGGCGTCAGCCGACAGGCTGGCGGCCGGAAGGTCCCGCACTTCAACATCGTGCTGGGCGGACAGTGGACCGAGAACGCCAAGAGCTACGGTCTGGTGGTGGGTGCCGTTCCGTCGAAGAACATCCCGAAGGCCGTCGAGCTGATTACGGAGCACTACCTCAGTAACCGCGAGGGCAACGAGAGCTTCCAAGCATTCATGGCGCGGGTCGGCAAGAAGGAGTTCCGCAAGGTGCTCGCGCCCATTCAGAAGCCGCCCGCATACGAGGACGACCCAAGCTACTACAGCGACTGGGGCAACCCCCGCGAATACACGATCGGGGATATCGGCGTTGGCGAGTGTGCGGGGGAGATCGTGCCCTTCGTCGAGTTCGGCCTACAAGAGGCGGAGCAGCAACTCCACGATGCGCAGGACGCACTCGAAGCCGGCCAGGCGGGAGCGGCGGCGGCCGGAGCATTTACCGCGATGGTGACCTCCGCCAAGGCGCTCGTCCGCCACCTCGACATTCAGGTCAAGGACGACGCCGACGATGTCGTGGCGAACTTCAGGACTCACCTCCACGAGACCGAGCTCTTCCACGACCCGTTTGCAAAAGGAAAGTTCGCCACTTACCTGCTCAAGCTACATGGCGACCAGTCGTACAAGAACGCCAACGACGAGATCGCGCACCGTACGCTCGATGAAGCGCAGTTGTTCCTCGAAGCAGCACACGGGTGTTACCAGCGTCTCACTGAGGCAGCAACGGCGGCAGCAGCCGCGGCGGCGGAGTAAGGCCGATGCAAGCAACGAAGTTTCAGGTGAAGCTCTACACGAGAGCCGGCGACATCGAGCTGGAGAAGCTCGTCCCGGTCTTCCACGAGTGGATTCGCGCCAAGAAGATCTCCGACGAGCTCTTGATCGACGTAGCGGACTACGCCCACGTCCCGCAGGGGCCCGGCGTGGTTCTCATCGGCCATCAGTCCGACTACTACCTCGACGTCGCAGACAACCGGCCCGGGCTGCTCTATAGCCGGAAGCGGGGTTTCGACGGTGACTTCCAGGCGGGCATCGATGATGCCTTCCGCCGTGCGCTCGGGGCCTGCCAACTCCTCGAAGAAGAGAGCAGCCTCGGCCTGCAATTTGCGACGGATGAAGTGCTCTTCCGGGTGCAGGATCGCCTGAGCGCGCCGAACGGCGACGCGACCTACGACGCCTACAAGCCGGCGCTGGAGCAGGCTGCGGGCGCGTTCTTCGGTGGCACCGCGTCCTTCGAGCGCCTTGGAGGCGAGCGCGAGCCCTTCGCCGTCCGCATCAGCACAGGTGCCAGCGGCACGGTCGCCGACGCGCTCGCCCGACACTAACGCCGCTGGCGTTCTTTTTGGCGCCTACACGTTTCGAGGTACAAACCTCAGCCAGGAGCTGATGTGTTGAAGTATTCCTTCGCCTTGTTGTTGACCGCAAGCCTCTGCGCCCTGGTTGCCTGCTCTCGCGGCGACTGGTGGAGCGAGGCGTTCCATTCGTGCAGATTTACTGCGGCGCGGGCAGCGCCTGGGATGCCCACAGCAAGATCGAACAGAACCATAGTAAGCTCTGCGCTGCTAGTGACCGACCGGTGGCCGCGCT
>JBGUEF010000370.1:0-3638 GCA_041821485.1 Deltaproteobacteria bacterium | reverse complement strand
GCGACGAGCACCTGGCAATTGCACAGAGAGCATCCGCCGAGGGCTCTGTTCTGCTGAAGAATGAATCCAAGGCGCTACCGCTGGACGCATCCGCGCTCGACCGAATCGCCGTCGTTGGACTGCTTGCTGACGCGCCCAACATTGGAGACAACGGCAGCAGTAACGTTCGACCGTCATTCGTGGTGACCCCCCTGCAGGGCATCCAAGATGCGGTGAGGACGACAGTGACGGTGGACTACGTCGGCAAGGACGTGCTCGACGCGAATGATCTCAGCATCATCGCGGCGGCCGACGCCGTGATCGTCGTGACCGGCCTGACCTACGAAGACGAAGGCGAAGGGCTCATCGGCGCCGGCGACCGGGTCGACCTGGGGCTCGGGGCGGAACGAGTGAAGCTCATTCGAGATGCTGCCGCCGCCAACGATCGCACGATTGTGGTTCTCGAGGGCGGCAGCGCGATCACGATGGGGGAGTGGCTCCCTGACGTCGAAGCGCTCCTGATGGTCTGGTACCCAGGACAAATGGGCGGCCACGCCATCGCAGACCTCTTGTTCGGCGACGCTAGCCCCTCTGGCAAGCTGCCGATCACGTTTCCAACGGGCCTCGATCAGTTGCCCGAGTTCGACAACGAGTCCCTCGAGGTCACCTACGACTACTTCCACGGCTATCGCTACGTCGATCGCAACGGCTCGGTGCCCGAGTTTCCGTTTGGGTTCGGCCTGAGCTACACGACGTTCACAGTCGACAATCTTCGCGCCAGTCAGTCGGAGGCCCAGGCCGGCGATATGGTCCGTTTCAGCGTGGACGTCACCAATACCGGCTCCGTCGCTGGAGCAGAGGTCGTTCAAGTCTACGTGACCTACCCGGAGTCCGCCGTGATGCGTTCCGAACGTGAGCTCAAGGGCTTTGCCAAAGTCACTCTCGGGCCCGGGGAAACCCAGGCGGTCGAGATTACGATCCCCGTGAACGATCTGGCGTACTACGACGTCGCCGAATCGGCCTGGGCGCTCGAAGGCCTGGTGCACGAAATCCATGCCGGCACCTCGTCTCGTCACTTGCCCTTGTCGACCACCCTCAGCGTGGCCGCCGAGCGGCCCGTATCGGTGTACTGAGGCCGGTTTCCGGGCTACCGTGCTACCTGTTCTGAATAGGAGGAATCGATGCGCAGGTTGAGCTGGATTCTCGCCGTGGTCGCCATGCTGGTGGCCGGGCCAAACGCCACATCGTTTGCCGATGAGGGATTCGCGAGCGTCGACTTTCCCACGGCCGGCGGCATTCAAGGTCGAGCGGATGTCTATGAAGCCCAGGACAAGTCGGCGACTCTGATTCTGCTCTTTCATCAGGCCGGCTGGAGCCGCGGGGAGTATCGGGAGATCGCGCCCAAGCTCGTGAAGGCCGGGTATCGCGTGATGGCGGTCGACCAGCGCTCGGGTGGCAAGGTCAACGGCGTTCAGAACGAAACCCACCGCCGCGCCGCGAGGATGGGCTTGGCGAGAGGCTACGTGGATGCCTACGTCGACATGAAGGCGGCGCTTAGCTACGCGCGCAAAGAGCTCGCCGCCCAACGCGTCATCGTCTGGGGCAGCTCATATTCCGCTTCGCTGGTCTTTCGTATGGCGGCAGAGCATCCCAACGAGGTCACTGCGGTGATGGCATTCACTCCCGGCGAATACTTCAAGAAAGAGGGCCGCGACTACGTTCAGAGCTTCGCCAAACGCGTGAAGCAACCGGTGTTCGTCACCTCTGCGAAGAAGGAGCGGGAACAAGTGTGGCCGATCTTCAATGCGTCCCCCGCCGAAAAGAAGATCCTCTTCACGCCTGCATCGAAGGGTCAGCACGGGTCACGCGCGTTGTGGAACGAGTGGTCGGACAGCGACGTCTATTGGACCGCGGTCAACGGATTCCTCACGGAGTACGTGCCGGCCGTACCCGCACCGCAAAACTGAGCCCGTTGGAAACGGCCCCGAGCTGCGCTAAAGGGGGCCTGTGAGCGCGACTCCCGGCCATCGTATCCCCGACCTGGGACCAGCACGCATTGCCGGCCGGGAGCTCGGCGCCGACATCGATATCGCGGCTCAACTGCGCGTCTACGAGCCGCATCGCTGGCAGCCGGGCGACACGCCGCACCCGACACTGCAGCTCGACGATGTATCGGGGATTCCCTTCCTCGCCGATATCGCAGGCGTCGAGGAGTACCAGCACCGCGGCCGTCTCCGAGCCGGCGATCACGACGTCTACGTGACCGTCACGCCGGAGGCCAGCGGCTACGAGCCGTACTGCCGCGGCACGCTCCAGATGGGCGCACCCGAGCACCTGGTCGCAGATCCGATTGGCCCGCCCATCGCTGTGGCACGCGCTTGCACCGCGGGGGCTACGCACAGGCGCCTGGTCGAAATCGCCAGAGGCGCGGGCGGCATGACGGTGCATCCCTACATGGGCATCGAAGACATCTGGGAGCTCGCCGCGATGCTCAGCGTCGACAGTCGCGCCCCGGTGCGCGTCATCTCGCCACCGCCACCCGTTACCTGGATCGCCAACGACAAGGCGTTGTTCGACGAGCTGGTCGCGCGCGTGCTCGGACGCGAGGCCCTGGTCGACACGCGAATCTCACGAGATCTGGCCGGCATCGAAACCGACCTGCGGATGCTGGCGCAGCGCCACGATCGCGTTGGCCTGAAACGAACGAGGTGCGCATCGGCGATGGGGAACGCCGTCTTCGCATCCCGCGACGTGCATTCGGACCGCGACGCCGCGGAGATGGTGCAAGAGTTCCTGCGCCGGACCGAGTGGCCGGATGGCGAAGAGGTCCTAGCCGTTGCCTGGCTCGACACCGACCTGTCGCCTTCGACGCAGCTCTGGATCCCGCCGCTGGGCTTGGGCGAGCCGTGCCTCGACGGAATTTACGAGCAGATCTTGAAGGGCGAGGAGAAGGTCTTCGTCGGAAGCCGGCCTTCGACCCTGCCCGATGCGGTAAACCAGGAGCTCGCGGCGGCCGGACTGATGATCGCCGCCGCGCTTCAGGAGCTCGGGTATGTCGGCCGCTGCTCGTTCGACCACCTGGTGACCGGCGACCCCCATGCGGAGTTCCAAGTGGTGTTCACCGAGTGCAACGGCCGCTGGGGTGGAACGAGCACGCCGATGAGCCTGCTCGACCGGCTCCTGCATGGGCCCCGCCCCGCGTACCGCGCTCAGGATGTCGTGTTCCCGGAGCTCATCGGCGCCAGCCTTCCCGACCTCCTCGAACTCGCGGGTGACCTCAGCTTCAGTACCGAAAGCGGTCAGGGCCGATTCATCTTCTACAACCTCGGTCCGCTCCACGATCACGGGAAGTTCGATGTCATCTCGATCGGTGCCGATCAGGCCGACGCGGAACGGGGTGTGCTGGAGATTCTTCCGAAGCGCCTCGGTCTTTGAATCTCGCTTGCCGCGGCGACCGTTCTGCCTATGTTCCGCGCATGAGCACTGACGGCCTTTCCCCATCGCGAGTCCAGATGATTCGCGCGTGTTGCCTCCTCTTCGCGAGCACGTCTTTCATCCTGGGCGGGGCGATGATGATCGATCCGGCTTCGACCTGGGCGATGTTGGGCCTCGACGTCGGATCGAACCCCTTCGTACAAGCACTCTACGGAGGGGCAATC